>JACDAL010000093.1 GCA_013695465.1 Actinomycetota bacterium
CTCTTAGTGTGATCCACACGCCCGCGACGGCCGCGGCTCCGAGGCCGAGCGCGGCCTCCTGCGGCAGACCCGCGGAGGCCCACGAAAGCGAGCCGAAAACCTCGCCCACCCACACGATCCAGGCGACCCACGGCTCGGCGAGACGGACCAGGACGTTCCCGGCGGCGGGATGAAGACCGTGCGCAAGGGCGGCGGCGAGTCCTAGCACGGTCGCCGGCGGCACCGCCGGCGCGGCCAGCAGATTCGCTACCGGGGCCACCAGCGACAGCTCACCGAAAGTGGCGACCAGGAGTGGAGCGACCGCCAGCTGGGCCCCGACACTCACTCCCAGAGGTACGGCCACCACTCGGGGCAGCCTCCCCGCCCGCCTCGCCACCGCCTCTCCCCACAGCACGATCCCGGCCGTCGCCGCCACCGAGAGGTGCAGGCCCACCGAGTAGACGAGCCCGGGCCTCAGTGCAATCAGCACCAGCACCGCCACGCCCAGAGCGGCCAACGGATCGGTGCGGGTTCCCGCGACGAGCGCTGCCAAGGCGATAGCCCCCATGAGCGTGGCCCTCAGCACCGAGGGCTCCGGGCCCACCACCAGGAGGTAGAGACCGAGCGCGACTGCCCCTGCGGCGACTCTGGCGATGAGGCCGGCAGGCCGCAGGGCAAGCGCGACCGCGCCGACGACGATGGCCACGTTGCTGCCGGACACCGCCAGCAGGTGGGACAGTCCGGCCCTCCGGAACGACTCGAGGAGGGCGAGGTCGAGACGCTCGGTATCTCCCACGACCAGGCCTCGCAACAGGGCGGCTCTAGTCGGGTGAAGCGAGCGGGTCACCGCCTCGAGATGGGCGCGGGCGCTTGCGGCCAGCGCGTGCGGGCCGGACGCAGGGGCTCGCAGGTGAAGCTCGGTGGGATCCAGGGCCGCCTGCGCTCCGACGCGAGCGCGAGCACGCTCGAAGCGATCGGTTCCCAAGGGGAGGAGCCATCCCCGCCCCGACAGGCTCGAGCCCGCCACTCCCACGGCCCCGTCGAGGACGGCCACGCCCGGGTCGAGGACCGTGCCCCAGCCACGACAGTCGATCGAAGCAAGCTTTGCGAGGGTGCCGAGCCCCCCGGCCCCCTCGAGCACCCGTCCTGAGAAGTCGCAGAACGGCGCTCGCTCGGCCACCACGGTGAGCGCGGAGTGAGGGGCGCAGCGCCAGCCGGCTCCCAAGGACCCAAGCCCCACCGCCAGAGCTCCCAGGCCTGCGAGGCGCGCGAGGCGAAAGCGCAGCAGAAGCAGGGCCGCTCCGCACAGCGCTACGAGCGCAACCAGGACCGAGGGGTCGCGCCCGCATCCGTGCACAGTCCCCGCGCCGAGGGCGGCGACCGCCAGCCAGATGCGCCCGAGGCGCACGTCACACGGTCACGTAGGGGCGCATCGCCTCGAGCGTGGCCGGGCCCACGCCCGAGACCTCGAGCAGCTCCTCCACCGAGGAGAACGAGCCGACCTGAGTCCGGTACTCGAGAATGGCGGCCGCGGTCACCGGCCCGATCTCGGGGACTGTTTCCAGGGCGGCTTGATCGGCGACGTTGAGATTCACCGGCACAGCCGGGCCCGCTGCGGAAACGCCCGGTTGGGGCGCAGGGGCCGCGGCTACGGCCTCACCGCGCCGAGGAACATCGATCTTGAGGCCGTCTTGCAGCGGCTCGGCCAGGTTCAGCGCGTCCAGGTCCGAGCGCTCGGTCGGACCTCGGGCGGCCTGCACGGCGTCGGCGACGCGGGCTCCCGAGGGCATCTCGTAGAGGCCGGGGCGGTGCACTGCCCCGGCGACGTGGACCAGCAGCAGCGGCTCCGGGCTCGGAGCGATGGCGGCGGCAACGGCGTCCCGTTGCTGTGGGGTCGAGCGCGCCGGCGGGGCGACCGTGGTGGGCGCGCCCCTCGCCCACAGCACCAGCCCCAGCACCACGGCCCCCGCCATCACCGCTAAGAGGACCCAGGAGTCCCGTCGCCGGCCGGCGAACGCCTCGAGCCGCTCCCGCCAGCCCGTCTCCACCATGATCTCCCTCACGGGAAGCTCGGTTCTCATTTCGTCACCATGGGGGGCATCGTCTGCCCGGGGTGGGCCCGAAAGTGTGGCGCGCGCCACACCCGGCGAGAAATGTTTAGGGCCTCACCTCCGACCATCTCGGCGGTCGCAGCGGTGGCAAAAGTCCGCGGTCCGCGTTTACCCACAGTTTTCCGTGGGCAGAGGTCCGCAGTCCGCGTTTGACCCCCGGCCCGCGGCCCCCGGCTTGCTTCAGACGACCAGCGAGATCAGCTTGGGGGGCTTGGTGATGATCTTGCGCGGCTCCCGGCCCTCTAGGTGCGCGCCGACCTTGGCCGAGGCCAGGGCCCTGGCCTTCATCTCCTCCTCGGTGATGCCGGCGGGAACCTCGAGCGTGTCGCGCACCTTGCCGTTTACCTGGACCACCATCGTGACCTCCTCGAGGCTCGCGAGCGCGGGGTCGAATGTGGGCCATGCCTGAGTGTGGATCGAGTCACTGTGGCCGAGACGGTGCCACAGTTCCTCGGTGATGTGGGGAGCCATCGGCGCCAGCAGCTTCAGCAGCGCTTCGATCAGCTCCCGCACGACCCCCGGATGCCCGCCACCCGCAGCCCGGTAACGATAAGCGTGATTGACGAGCTCTTGCAGGCGGGCGATGGCGGTGTTGAACGAGAACCTCTCGAAGTCCTCGCTCACGATCCTGATCGTCCGGTGCACCCGGCGCTTGAGCGCCTGATCGAGGGGCGACTCGTGGAGCTCTCCCACGCTCACGACGTCGCGGTTTTCCTCGCACAACCGCCACACGCGCTGCAACCACGGGTAAGCGACACGGCCGATCGATCGCACTCCCTCTTCCGGCCAGTCGAAGTCCTGCTCCGGGGGGCCGGAGAACAGCATGTAGAGCCGCAGCGAATCGGCGCCGTAGCGCTCGAAAGCCTCCGATGGGTCGACCAGGTTCCCGCGGCTCTTGGACATGCGTTTGCCGCCCATCGTGATCGTCCCCTGGTTCAGTAGATTGGGGAAGGGCTCGGGCGCCGATGCCATCCCCAGATCGACGAGCACCTTCTGGAAGAAGCGGGCATAGATCAGATGCAGGACGGCGTGCTCGATGCCGCCCGTGTACTGGTCTGCGGGCATCCATGCGTCGGCGATCTCGGGGTCGAACGGCAGCTCCGAGTTGTGAGGGTCGACGTAGCGGTTGAAGTACCAGGAGGAGTCGACGAACGTATCCATGGTGTCGGTCTCCCGCCGTGCGGCCCCAGAGCATTCGGGACAGGCAACGTTTACCCACTCGGTGGCGGAGGCCAGCGGTGAGTCCTCCCCGGTGGGACGAAAGTCGACGTCCTCGGGCAGGACGACCGGCAGGTCCTCCTCGGGCACCGGAACCTCGCCGCAGCGCTCGCAGAAGATGATCGGGATGGGTGTGCCCCAGTAGCGCTGGCGGCTGATGAGCCAGTCGCGTATGCGGAAGTTCTTGGCGGCGCGACCGAGGCCCTGGGCTTCGAGCCACTCGGTCACCACCCCCACCGAGACATCGGCGGGGGTCCCGTCGAAGGACCCGCTGTTGACCATGACGCCGGGCCCGATATAGGGGGCGTCGGGCGAAGCCGCGGCCGGATCAAGGGGCTCGATCACCTTCCGGATCTCAATGTCGTACTGGCGAGCGAACTCGAAATCGCGCTGGTCGTGAGCGGGAACCGCCATGATGGCTCCCGTTCCGTAGTCGAGCAGCACGTAGTCGGCCGTCCAGATGGGGATTTTCTCGCCGTTGACCGGGTTGACTGCGTAGCGACCCAGGAACATCCCCTTCTTGGGACGCTCGGTGGCGGTGCGGTCGATCTCTGTCAGCCGCGACACCTCGTCCTTGAATTTGGCGAACTCGGCCTCGAGCTCGGTGCCCTCCACGAGCCGCGCGGCCAGCGGATGCTCCGGGGCCAGGATGAAGAAGGTGGCCCCCCACAAGGTGTCGGGCCGCGTCGTGTAAACCGCAACCTTCTCCTCGCCTTCGATCTCGAACTCGACCTCGGCCCCGAAGGAGCGACCGATCCAGTTGCTCTGCAGAGATTTGAGCCGCTCGGTCCAGCCGGTGTTGAGCGCCATGTCGTCGAGGAGGCGGTCTGCGTAGTCCGTGATCTTGAAGAACCACTGCGTCAGGTACCGCTTTTCAACCACTGCATTACAGCGGTCGCAGCGCCCGGCGATGACCTGCTCGTTGGCCAACACCGTTTTGTCGTTGGGACACCACCACGCGGGGGCCTGGCGGCGGTAGGCGAGCCCTCGCTCGTAGAAGCGCAGGAAGAACCACTGGTTCCAGCGGTAATAGGAGGGGTCACACGTGCGAATCGTCCGCTCCCAGTCGAACGAGCAACCCAGTCGCTGCGCCGAGCCGAAGAGCTTGTCGATGTTCGAGTAAGTCCAGGTCTTGGGATGAATGCCTCGCTGTATTGCGGCGTTCTCCGCCGGGAGCCCGAAGGCATCGAAACCCAGCGGGTTCAGCACCTGCTGGCCTCTCATCCTGAGGTTACGGGCGATGGAATCGTGGATCGAGAACACCTCGACGTGGCCCATGTGCATGACCCCCGAGGGGTAGGGAAACATCGTGAGCGCATAGCGCTTGGTGCCGGGGTCCGGCAGCCGGGGCGCCCGCCACGCCTTGTCGTCGATCCATTTCTGAGACCAGCGTTGTTCGATCTCCTTGAAGTC
>JACDAL010000082.1 GCA_013695465.1 Actinomycetota bacterium
GTGAGACCGACGATCACGTCTGCACGTTTCGTGCCGCGGATGCGGTCGTCCCCCACCGTTCCAACGATTGTGGGGAGCCGGCCGCCGCATCTCTGACCGCCGGCGGGCCGGGCCGGCGCGCCGGGCAGCACCAGAAGCGCGATCATCGCAAGCACGCCCAGGCTTCTTGCTCTCATCGTCTCATTTTGCCGCATCGAGATCATCTCGTATCGTCAATCTCATGCCCCCGACCCGAGAGTCCCTGGCGTTTGACCGAGCCAGCGAGTATTACGACCGCACCCGGGCGCTGCCCGCAGACGCGGCTGCCGCCGTCACCGATCTGCTCCTGGCGGAGCTTTCGACCAGGGAACGTGTGCTCGAGATCGGGATTGGCACCGGGCGTATCGGATACCCGCTGTACCGCGCCGGCCTCGACCTCTATGGCATCGACATCTCCGCGCCGATGTTGGACAAGCTCAGGGCCAAGCCGGGTGGTTTTAACCTGCCCGCTGCGCTTGCCGACTCGACGCGCCTTCCCTTCGCTGATCATGGTTTCGGCGCTGCCTTTGCCTGCCACGTACTCCATCTCATTCCGCTGTGGCGGCGGGCCGTAGCAGAGCTTGGGCGAGTGGTCGCCCCAGGCGGGGTGGTGTTGGTTGATCCCGGCGGACTTGAAAAGGGCGACTCGGCAACGATCTCGCGTCGCTTCATCGACGAGATTGGCGGCCGCCGGCCCGGAATGCAGGATCCCTCAGAGCTCGACGACGTGTTCACCGGGCAGGGTGCCTCGTTGCGCTCGCTGGAGCCGGTCAAAGCCCTCCAGAAGGTGACTTTCGGCTCGATCATCGACGATCTCGAGGCGGGCCTCTACTCCGCAACTTGGGATGCCTCTCAGGAGCAGCGGAGCAGGGCGGCGGCGGCGGTGCGGACGTGGGCCGAGGAAACCTTCGGGCCCCTCGACGAGGAGCGCACGATAAGCTGGGACATTCGTTGGCGGGCCTACGACCTGGCTTAGCGGCCGGCCCGCGCCCGGCGGCTTGCGATCCCGGCCAGCAGGCTGTTTTCCTTCTGTTCGAATAGCTCTCGTGCCCGCACGAACTCCCGGTGCGCGTCCTCCCTCCCCTGCGCGGCGAGAGCCTCTCCCAAGCACAAGCGGGCCTGGCCGCGCAGGTTGAGCCAGTCGGTCATATCCGCCCGCGCGCATGCATCCACCGCGAACTCTTCCGCCCGCCCGTGATGGCCGTGCTGCCTCTCTATCCGGGCCCTGTTGATGCGACAACGTATGTGGACGTCTGGATCATCGAAGCTCGTTGCGCGCTCGCTTGCCTCCGTCAGAGCCTCGGCATGCTCGTAACGGCCTAAACTCACGAGGAGCTCGGCCCACCTTGCTTTCACGCTGGCGGCGATTGACGCTTCGTTGGCTTCGATGAACACACGATCGCAGCGGGCAAGCTCTATCTCTGCAAGCTCCGTCATGCCAAGATGGATGTAGGTGTCGAAGGCGTCGAAGCAGCGCGCTACCATCAGCGAGTCACTCGGGCCAAGATCGTCGACGACGGCTTGGCCCGCGGAGAGCGAGTCCCGCGCGGCTCTCATTCGGCCCGACATGACCTCGAGCTCTGCGCGCTTGTAGTACCAGACTGCCTCCATGCGCCGGTTCGAAACCTCTTCTGCCCATCGCAACGACTCTTGGACCTCGGCAAGTGCTTCCGAGGCAGGAGTAGGCCCGATCACCATTGCATCCAGGGTTATCTCTCTCGACCACGCCTCGTCGTGGGCGCTTCCAGCCTGCCGCGCCGCGTCGCGCGCTGCCCGGCCCGACTCCACGGCAAGCGCGTTCATGCCCGCCGTCACGTACCCCCATGTCAGGGAGCTCAGTCCTCTCGCCCGCCCGGCTTCGTCGCCGATCTGATTGCACAACTCGATGACTGCCTGTGCCTCCGAGATGATGTCGGCGGTCGTGTAGTCGGGTCCTTTGCGGCCTTCGATCGACGAGCGAAGCCAGCGGGCGTAGGCTTCGAAGCGGCGGTCTCCACTGCGCCGAGAGATCTCCTCCGACTCCCTCGCAAGCTGCTCGCAGCCACTCATGTCGCGCAGGTCGATCAGCGCGTCGCCCAGCGCCGTCATGACCTCGAGCGGCTTGGTACCGGCAGCTTCGTATAACTGCTTCGCCCTGCTCATCAGGCTCTTGACGGCTTCCATGTCGTCCCGACTGTGGGCCCTTTTTCCTGCTGCCGCCAGCCTCTGCGCAGCACTAGAAGCCAACTCGCGCAGGCTGATATCGCGCGGCGCCAAGTCCCTCCGTAGACTGAATGCCTGCTCGAAGTGGTACCCGATAATGGCGGCGTAGTCCGAGACGCGCGGACCCAGCGTCTCGTCCATCCATAACGCCAGGCGCTCATGCAACTTCGCTCGTCGGGCCTTGGAGATCGAACGGTAGGCGGCGTCTCTTATCAGCGCGTGACGAAAGCGGCAACCTCCACCGCGCGCGGGCTCGACAAACTCTTTCTTCGTGAGTGAACCCAGCTCCTTGTCTGCTTCTCTTCCAAACAGATGTTGAATGCCTTCGGCTGAAACCTCGAGGCCTGCAACAGACATGCATTCGAGGGCCGCCCGCTCCTGCACCTCGAGACGGTCGAGCCGCGACGCCAGGATCATCTGTATGGAGGGAGCCAGAGGGACGACATCGAGCTCGGCCGACTGAATCTCTCGAGCGCCGGCGGTGCCTTCGTCCGCGAGCATCGAGATCGTTTGTTCGATGAACAGCGGATTTCCTCCTGCCATCTCGACGACACGTCGGCTAGCATCTGATGAAACCGTGAGCTCTCCGGCGACCTCGGCCAGAAGCTCCCGGCTGCGATCCGGTGGGAGCGGCTGCACCATGAGCGCATGTGTGTTCTGGGGACCCCACGCTGGGTGACGCTCGGCAAGTTCGGGGCGCGCGACGCACAACACGAAGATGGATGTTTCAAGCGCGCTTTCCTCGACGTGATCGATGAGCTCGAGCAGACTCCGCTCCGCCCAGTGCAGGTCTTCGAGGATCACAACCAGCGGCTGAGAACGAGCCACCTCCTCTAGGAGTCGCCGCACTGCCCAGAAGATTTCTTCGGGAGCCGCACTTCCTTCCTCCGCCCCCAGTACCTGCGAAAGACGCCGTGCTATCAGTGCGCCTCTGCTTGATTCCCTCACAACATGATGGATCTTGTCGCGTACTGTGTGGTCGTCGTCCTCCGCTTCGATCCCGGCTGCCTGGCCAATCACTTCCTTGATGGGCCAGTAGGTAATGCCCTCTCCGTAGGACAAGCAGCGTCCCGTGAGGACGGTCGCGCGCGCTTGCACCGAGCTTGCAAACTCGGCGGCGATCCGAGATTTTCCGATGCCCGGGTCACCGAGAAGAGTCAGGAGCCGGGAGCTGCTCGAGCGCACCGCGTCCTCGAAGGTGGACTGAACGGCAGCAGTCTCGAGCTCTCTGTCGACTAATCGACGGCGCAGGGACTGCAGCTCACCACTGGGGTCATGAGGGCCGCCCACCAGCCGATAGGCGAGAACATCTCCGGTCATGCCCTTGGGATGAATCTGGATCGCTTGCGCTTCGACGAAGTCCCTGACGAGCTGGTAGGTCTCCTTACCGATGAGGATGTCGCCGGGCTCTGCTGCCTGCTGTAGGCGGGCCGCCATCGTGGTAGCTGCACCCACCAGCAGTGTTTGACCTCCAAGCGCACGGCCGATCACCAGCTCGCCGGTGTTCACGCCGATCCGGAGCTCGAGGTTCAGCCCGTGGCTTAGATCCAGTCCCTCATTTAGAGCGTCGAGGCGCGACCGCATGGCTCGCGCGGTTCGCAACGCCCGCAGCGCATCGTCCTCGTAGACAACCGGCACTCCGAAGGTGGCGCGCACGGCGTCGCCGATGAACTTCTCGACCGTCCCACCATGCGTCTGGACTGAAGAGGCCATCGCCTCGAAGAAGCGAGCCAGCATGTCTCGGTAGGACTCGGCATCCATGCTCTGTGACAGCTCGGTCGATCCGACAAGATCCACGAACAGCGACGTAACCGTCTTCCGGCTCTCATCCGGAGCCTGGCTCTCAAGCCTGGTGCCGCAGTTCGAGCAGAACCTCGCCTCGGAGGCAACCGGCTCATGGCAGCTCGGACACTGGCCCACGGAGTCAGTGTAGGGAAAACCCGTCGGCCCGGGCGGGGGATCGTGGTTCGATCTATAGTTGCCAAGTTGGTCGAGGCCGGCAGGATCGAGGAGGAGCCTCATGGCGGGAGCCGAAGAGAAGTACCTGACCGCGTATCTCTTTGCCACCGGCACCACCGAGCCCACTTTGAGCTATGTCCAGTCGCTTGTGGAGGACGAGAGATCGGGAGTCCACTTCGTCTTTCCGCTGGTGGGGGCCTGGGATTCGATGACCGTGCTGGAAGTGGCGCCCGGTGACCTGAACGCCATTCGGCGACTGGTGACGGCCCTTACCGACGGCGGTGGCGACCGCGACCGGGTGCTTCACTTCTCAGTCGCCATCCC
>JACDAL010000116.1 GCA_013695465.1 Actinomycetota bacterium
TTCAGCGCGCGGGTGCGCCAGGATGTCGACCTTGAAAGCCTGACTGCCGACCTCTTGGCCGTGGTCGATGAGACGATGCAGCCTGCCCACGAGTCACTATGGCTGCGACCGCCATGAGCGCCTGCCCCAGAACCCTGCCCTCGGCCCCTGAGGACGACCTTTTCATGCGTGTAGCTGCGTGTTGCCCAGCCAGCTCTCATAGAGGTCGGTGTATCGG
Organism: Actinomycetota bacterium; assembly: GCA_013695465.1. GTDB lineage: Bacteria > Actinomycetota > CADDZG01 > CADDZG01 > WHSQ01 > JACDAL01. The sequence goes on from JACDAL010000116.1 coordinate 218, forward strand.
CCCCCGAGCGACAGGAGATCAGCGTGGCAGCCCTGCTCCACGAGCCGACCCTGATCGAATACGAACACCCAGTCGGCGGCCTCGGCCGTCGAGAGCCGGTGCGCGATCGTCACGGTCGTGCGGCCTTCGGACAGCCGCCTGAGCGCCTCCGAAAGCGCGCGCTCGGTCTCGGGATCGACTGCGCTCGTGGCTTCATCGAGGATCAGTATCGAGGGCTCGGCAATCTGGGCACGCGCAAGGGCGACCATTTGCGCCTCCCCCGCCGAGAGGTCCTCGCCCCGCTGGCCCACCCGAGTGTCGATCCCCTGCGGCAGCCACTCAAGCCAGTCCTCGAGTCCTAACTCACGAAAGGCCGCCTCCACATCGGCTAGATCGGCCCGGCCTGCGCCCGAGCGGCCGTAGGCGACGTTGGCGCGAATGGTGCCGTCGAAGAGAAAGCCGTCCTGCGGAACCATGCGGATGGCACGCCGCCGGGCTTCGGGTGCCACCTCCGTGAGGTCGACACCCCCCACCAGAATTTGCCCGGAGGTGGGGTCGGCGAGGCGTGAAAGCAACTTGGCGAAGGTCGTCTTGCCGCAGCCGGTCTCACCCACTATCGCCACGTGCGCACCCGCCGCCACGTCCAGGTCGATGCCTCTCAGCACCGGGAGCCCTCCCGTGTAGGAGAACTCGACCCCGCGCGCCTCGATCGAGAGCTCCCCTTCCGGAAGAATCACGCCGGGCGAAGGCTCCTCCAGCCCCCGAGGAATATCCAGGACCGCGAGAACCTTGCGCCACCCCGCGATGGCGGTCTGGGTCTGGTCGAAGTTCTCGGCCATCTCCGCCAGCGGGAAGGTCAGCAGGTTGACCAGGAACATGAATGCGACCAGACGTCCGGAGCTCAGCCCCCACGAAGGCCCAAAGAGCACGCCCACCAACACGACTGCGCCCATGGCCACCGCGCCGAAGAAGTTTCCCGACGGGAACACCATGGCCTGGAACTTCATGGCCCGCATCTGCGCCCGGTACTGGCGGTCGATGGCGCCCTTGAGCCGGCGGTCGATGCGCTCGTCGAGACCATAGGCGCGCACCACGTCGGCGCCCATGACGCTCTCCGATATCTCAGAAAGAGTCTGGCCAACCCGTGTTCGCACGAGGTCGTAGGAGGACAGAAGATTGACCTGAAGCAGCCGCAAGATCAGCGCCAGGGGAGCAATCGAGACCAGCACAATCAACATGAGCTGCCACGAGTACACCGCCATGAGAGCGAAGGTCCCGACGATCAGGACCGATCCCGTAATCCACGACACTCCGGACCACTCGAGGAAATGGCTAAGCGTGTCGACGTCGGCCGTTACCCGCGCCACGTACACGCCTCTCTTCTGCTCGGTTTGTTCGGCGATGCTGAGCGAGTGGATGTGGGCGAAGACTCGCACCCGCAGAGTTCTTAACGCCCGTTCCGATGAGGTGGTAAGCCGGGCGAAGGCGGCTCTGCCGGCGAAGTAGATGGCGCCGGTAACCACGGCGGTCAGCGCGCACACCCATAGCACGAAGCCGAGCCGGGGCTCCTGGTTGCCACCGAGCCCTCGATCGAGAACCTGCTGGATTAGAACCGGCAGGGCCAGAGACCCGATGGTCGAGACCACCGCAAGCGCGATCGTATAAAGCATCCCCGAGCGCAGCTCCGGCGACTCGGCCAAACCTCTGCGCAGGACGTTCCAGGCCCCATCGAGGCCGGGCGAGACTTCGGGGTCCTCGGCCGAGGCCGGCCTCATGCTCCGCATCATCTCCCGGCCCTCACCCTCGAAGCCCCGGCCCCCAGCTCGTACGCCCGCACCATGGCCTCGTAGGGGGCGAAGCTCATGAGCTCCCCGTGCTTGCCCGAGGCTTGAATGCGGCCGCCTTCGAGGAACAGGACGCGATCCGCCAGGGCGATGGCCGAGACCCGGTAAGCAATCACGATCAGTGTGGTGTTGAGCTCCGCACGCAAACGGTTCAGGATTGCAGCCTCGACCGTGGGATCTACCGCCGAAGTGGCGTCGTCGAGGATCAAGAGGCGCGGTTTTCTCGCCAGGGCGCGCGCCAGGGCGATCCGCTGGCGCTGCCCTCCGGAAAGGGTCACCCCCCGCTCCCCCACCACCGTGTCGTAGCCCTGCGGGAGCACCCGGATGAAGTCGTCGGCCTGCGCTCGGCGGGCGGCGTCCACCACCTCTTCCTCGGACGCTCCCGAGTCGAGTGCGATGTTGTCTTTCACGCTGGTTGCGAACATGAAGCTCCGCTGGAACACGACCGCGGCGCTTTGGCGCAGGTGACCCGGCGCGATCTGTCGCAGGTCGATGCCGCCGAGCAGGATCGTCCCTTTATCGGGATCTGCGAGCCGCACGAGCAGCTCCGCAAGAGTGCTCTTGCCCGCGCCGGTGGGTCCAACCAGCGCCACCGACTCGTCGGCGGCGACCTCGAAGCTCAGGTCGTTCAGGACCCTGTGCTCGCCGTAGGAGAAAGCGACCGAGCGCAGGGACACTCCCACCGGCCCCGAGGGAAGATCAGCCCCCTGCTCCGGCGTAGACATCGAGGACGGCTCCACGAAAATGCCCTGAAGCCGCTCCCGCCCCACGACCGCGCGCGGTATCAGGGCCAGCACGAAACCGATCATCCGCATGGGAAACGCGAGCAGCTGGAACAGGCTTACGAGCTGCACCAGCGTCCCAACCGTCACGGCCCCCGTGGATAGTCGCCATGCTCCCATCGCAAGCAACGCAATGATTCCCAGATTGGGAACGGTCTCGAAGGCGGGCTCGAAGGCGGCTCTGAGCCTGCCCATGCGCACGCGCTCCTGCTCCAGCACGGCGGCCCTTTGGTCGAAACGAGACACCTCGGAATCCTCACGACCGAGGGTCTTTACCACCAGGGCGCCGTCGATGCTCTCGTGGGCGATAGCCGACACCTCGCCGATGGCCTGCTGCGCAGCGGTTGCCGCGGGCTCGACTGTACGCCCGTAGAAGCGATTCAAGAGGCCGAGAAGCGGCAGGATCACCAGTCCCACAGAGGCGAGCAGGGGATCGGTCAGGATCAGGGATATGACTGCGAACAGCACAAGGAAGATCACGGTTACCGAAAACGGAACCGGGTTCAGCACATCGGTTGCAGCCTGGACGTCGGCCTCGGCGTGAGCGAGCAGCTCGCCCGCCGGCCGGGAGCGGTGGAACGCCAGAGGCAGGTCCCGGTAGCGCTCGATCACCCGGGTCCTCAACGAGGCCTGCATCCTGTAGGAGGTCATGCCGGCGAAATAGCGGCGCAGGACGATGGCTCCGGCGCGCACCGCGACCACACAGACAAGAGCAGCAACTCCTCCCCACAAGGTCCTCGTATTCACGCCCGATCTGAACGCCGGATAGATGATCTCGTCGGTGACCCGACCCAGGATGATCGTTGAAGCCACCGTGGCGGCCGAGTACAACACTCCGCCGACCAGCGAGATCGTGAACGGGAGCGGGTGCATCCTGACGTAGGACACGATGATCCGAATCCCGCGCCCGAACACAGAGCGTTGTTCTTCGTTTTTTCGAACTTCAGCGCGCATGACCACTCCAGAGGACCAGATCGAGGGCCGGCGGCGGCCGCCCAGCAGGACGACCGGGAATCAACGAGTCTATCCGGCTCCTGAAGAGGAACTCCCCGGTATTGCGGCAGTGCCCGACGCAGCCGCGCTCTCCTGCAGGGAAGCTGCCACAAACGACACGCCCCAAAGAATCGCGAGCACACCCCAAAAGCCGCCCTGGGCGGAGGCGTCGGCAGGGAAGGCGAGGGAGGCGGCTCCGTAAACAATCAACACCGCCGCCGTCGTCCACGCGGTAATGCGCCAGCCCGCCGGCCTCGACGCGGCAAGGAAGGAGGAAGCCACGATCGACAGCGCGAAGGCGCCCATCACCGACCAGTGCCTGTAGTGCTCGATAGCCTGGAGCGCCTCTCCCGACGCCGCATTTTCGAGTGCCCTGTCGACCTCCGCGTCGGTGGCGTCCTCGGGCAACGCATCGAACACCTGGGGAGCAATCCGGCCGGCCTCGGCCGCCACACGGAACTGGTCGAAGGCGAATAGCAGCAGCGGAATGGTCGCCACGGCCGCCAGTCCGAGCAACAGGGGGCTGGGGGCCAGGGCCGGCCGGAGCAGCTGGGAGCGGGCGGGGTGGAGCACCACGATGAGGAGGGGAAACACCACGAACAGGATCGTGATTGGGTCTCCCTCGCCGGCCACCACCGCCAGCACCACGATCGTCGTGGCCAAGGGAAGCACGACCTGATACATCGCCGCAATCTTGCTGTGAGGGCGGCGCAGTTGCGCGATCAGTCCCACCAGGGGGAGGAGGAAGAGGGCTCCGAAAGAGATCTCGTGCACCTTGTGCGACACCTCTCCCGGCCCGACCTCTACGAACCAGCCCAGAACGAGAAAGGGAACCGGGGTGAGCAGGGCCGTGAACAGGATGGACACCAGCACGAGGACCACGAACACGACTCGCTTGACCACGGGCAGGGCGCTTCGTGTCTCTGAAGATTCCATATGCCCACCCTAAAGCCGCCCCTCAGCCGGCTCTTTGCCAGCTCAGGGGCGGATTCCGCACGTCCTCTGGCACAAAGCCAGTTCCGGAGCGGGGGCCGAGCCGGGGCGGCCGAAGAAGTCAAAGGGCCAGGCCGGCCCTGGCGGCTAGACGGCCGAGCCATCGGCCAGCAGGAGAACCCCGGCGTCGCAGAAGTCGAAAACAGGACATTCGGAGCACAGCGGCCGGCGCGCACGGCAGACACGTCGGCCGTGCTCGATCATGAGCACGTGCAGCTGGTAACGCAGACCCGCGGGGATGCGGGCCGCAAGCTCACCGCTCGCCGTCTCGGCAGACGCTTTCCCTGCAACCCAACCCAGTCGCCGCACCACTCGATGCACGTGGGTGTCGATGGGGAACGCGTCTCGCTGCATGGAGAAGGCCATGACGCACGCCGCCGTCTTCGGCCCCACGCCGGGCAGCGACCGCAGGTAGGCATAGACCTCGTCGTCCGGGAGCGGCTCGAGGCTGGACAGTTCGATCCGCCCCTCCCGCGCTCGAATCTCGTCGAGAATCGCCCTGATGCGCGGCGCCTTGAGCCGGGCCAGGCCTCCGGGGCGAATCGCCTCCTCGATCTCGTCCAATGAAGCCTCGCCGAACGCATCCCAGGACGGCCAGCGCTCCCTCAAGGCGCGAAAGGCCCGCCCCGAGTTGATGTCAGAGGTGTGCTGCGAAAGGACAGTTCCGACGAGGCACTCGACGATGGGAGCCTTGCGCTGTGCCTGGATCGGGCCGTATGCCTCGACCAAGCGGCGATGGACCGCTCGAATCCTTCGTGCCGACGGCGACTCGTTTCTTTGCTTACTCGCCAGGAAGCGAGTCACGCAACCGGTGCCGGGCCAGCGGCGAGCAGCGCCGGTCCTTCTTCTATCCTGCCGGTCATGACGTCACAGCTTATCGTCGCCCGGCACGCAGAGACGAAATGCTCCCGGGCGGGGATGCTCAACGGCGACCCGGCTAAACCATGCCCTCTAACGACTCGCGGCCTCCAACAGGCGACGGACATGGGGCAGCGACTGGAAAGCTCATCTCTCGACCTGTGCATCACCACCACCTTCGAACGAACAAGGAAAACTGCGTGCATCGCCCTCGGCGGCCGAGACGTGAAGCGCGTGATCGAGCCGCTTCTCAATGACCCCGTGCTTGGAGCGCTCGAGGGCTTCGATGTAGACCGTCACCGCGACTGGTTGGAGCAACATGCCTGGGACCAGGCGCCTGCGGGAGGGGAGAGTCAGCTCGAGGCTATCTCCCGCTTCGTCGCGGGATGGAGGCGTGTTCTCGAGCGCCGAGAGAAGGCCATTGTCGTGATAGGTCACGCCTTTCCGATAAGCTTCGCGCTTACCCTTGCATCAGGTGAAGAGCCTGCACTGCGTCGACGCTACGATGAAGAGGTTGAGTTGGCGCAGCTCATGACACTCGACGTAGTCGCCCTCGATAAGGGTTTAAGGCGTGCACAGACCGCGTTGACGGACCTTTCGATCACTCGGAGCCCCTAGCGTCGCTGTTGTTATTGGACACATCCCACGCCAACATGACGTCATCGTCCAACACGAACACGCTCCGGTTGGTGAGGGAAAGGCCTTGAGAGACTCTGGCAACTCTCAGATCCCCCACTGCCGCCACACCCCTTCCCAGAATGACCGGGGCACAGGCAACTACAAGGCGATCGACTAGATGTTCGCGCAGCAACTCGGTAATCACCTTCGACCCTCCCTCGACGAGCAAGGATTTAATCCCGGAACCCCTCAAGGAGGCCAACGCGGCGGGCATGTCCACTCCCGCGGGCCCCTCGGGCAGGACCCTCACTGAAACACCTTGGCGTCGCAACTGCTCTATCTTCTTGTGGTCGGCGCGCGCGGTAGTCAGGATCACCGTTGCGGCATCGCCTTCGAGCACGCTCGCCGCGAGCGGGATGCGCAGAGTCGTATCCAACACCACCCGAATCGGCGACGCCCCGGGGACCATCCGCACGGTGAGCTGCGGATCATCAAGTAGAACGGTTCCGATCCCCACCAAGCAGGCATCGCAACGAGCGCGAAGCGAATGGGACACCGCCCGCTCACCCTCGCCGCTGATCCACTTCGAGTCTCCAACAGCTGTGGCAATGCGCCCATCGACGCTTTGTGCATACTTGACCGCCACATAGGGACGCCGGCTCGAAGATCGAATACTCCCCAAGAGCTTCCCGGGATCCGGAAACTGGAGACTGCCGACCTCGCCCGCAAGGGGGCGGAGATGACCCAGCCTGTTGCGCTTGGTTTGCAGGTAGTTGATGTTTCGATTGTGCGCAGCTACGTGCAGTGGCTCCAGGCCGACGACCTCCAAGCCGGCTCTGCTCAGCGCCGCCGCCTTGTCTGGATTGTTGGACAACAGGCGTATGGAGTCGATGCCAAGCGCACACAGCACGGAAGCAGCGTCATCGTACTTGCGGTCATCTACGGGGAGGCCAAGATGGAGATTCGCGTCGACAGTATCGGCGCCGGCGTCTTGAACGACGTAGGAGCGAAGTTTGTTGATAAGTCCCACGCCGCGGCCTTCATGTCCCGTCACGTAGATCATGACTCCTCGTTCTCCGGCTGCGATGGCCCGTAGAGCTGTGTGGAGCTGAAGTCCACAGTCACACCTCAGCGATCCAAGAGAATCCCCGGTAAGACATTCCGAGTGCACACGGGTGAGCACGGGGCCGCCGGTTGAGAGGTCACCCACTGAGAGCGCGAGGTACACGAACCCGGATGAGGACTCGAAGGCCCGGGCGTCGAAGAATCCGTAGGACGTGGGGAGCTCCAGTCTGGCGACCTCCCTCACATTCACCCCGTGATAGTAGTCGCGGTTCCTTTCTTATCCGACGGCGTCGATTAGGGCACTTTGCGCAAGCCTCCCTCGCCGGCAACGAGAGCGGAGCGGAGGCCCAAAGTGTGGAGGCGACCTCCGAGACAAGCCTCTAAGATCGACTCTCTGGTGCAACAACCACAGATCCTCGGCAGCTCTCTTTGAAGACCCGTGCCCTGTTCTTCGTCGCAGCGGGGCGAGTCGAGTTGCGCTGGATCGATGTGGCCGATCCGGGGCAGGGGGAGATTCTTGTTCGCTCCATCTATTCCGGCATCAGCTCCGGGACCGAGATGCTTGTGTATCGGGGACTGGTCGAGGCCGAGTTGGCTCTCGATGAGCGCATCGACACTCTCGGCGGAACCTTCAGGTATCCCTTTCAGTACGGCTACAGCTGCGTTGGCGTGGTCGAGCAGCCGCGAGAGTCGCCCCTGTATGACTCCCTGGTCTTTGCCTTTCATCCACATCAGGAACTGTTCGTAAAACCGGAGACCGACGTTCTCGTGATCTCCGACTTCTCCCCGCGTGTCGCCACGTTGTTCCCACTGGTAGAGACCGCGTTGCAGATCTACCTCGAGGTGGAGCAAATCGGGTCCGGTCCGACCGTCGTCATCGGGCTGGGGGCCCTCGGCACGCTGACGGCAGCCCTCATGAAACTCCGAGGCCGCAGCGTAATCGGAATCGATATCAGCGCTTGGCGGGCCGAGGCGGCCCGCGCTCTGGGCATTGATGTGGTCGGACCGGAGGCGGCCCCGGACGCGGTGCGCCGACAGAGCGGGGGCAAGGGAGCAGCGGTGGTCGTCGAGGCCAGCGGCAACCCGGAAGCACTTGCTTCCGCCCTCGACTTGCTCTGTCACGAGGGGACGGCACTGGTGGCTTCCTGGTACGGTTTAAAATCAGCCTCGCTGCCGCTGGGTGGAGCCTTCCACCGCCGCAGGCTTACGATCAGGAGTACTCAAGTGTCCACAATTCCTGCGCAGCTAGCTTCGAAATGGACGGTACGGCGGCGGCGCGAGGCGGCGCTCGAACTCATCGATCAGTTGCCGGTCGAGGCTTTGGCTACACACGAGTTTCCGTTTACGTCTGCCGCCTCGGCCTACGGAGCTATCGATCGAGGAGAGAAAGGACTTCTTCACGCCGCCCTCAGCTACGAGCGGACGACCAAGGCTAGCACGCATGTATGAGGTGGGTTTGTCCAAGAGCTTCACCGCATGGCACGTAATGCCCGGCACCCCCGGACCCGAGGGTATTCGTCACCAACATCAATACAGACTCGATGTGGTCGTGAGCCGGGAGTCACTCGACGAGCGCGAGATGGTGGTCGACATCGACGTGCTACAGGCAATCCTCGATCAGATCGTCGTCGGCATCGCCGGCCAAGATCTGGAGCGAATCTTGCCGCCCGAGGGTGGCGCAGTTACGGTCGAGTATCTGGCGAAGTGGGCCTTCGATCAGGTCGCGTCGGGGATCGCGACCGGTGGCGCGGAAGAACTTGCCGTGCGGGCGTGGGAATCGCCCGACGCGTTCGGCGGCTACTTCGGCCGCATCGACAGAACCTCCTCGTAAGCCCTCAAACAGCGGCGCGCGCAGTGCTCCCAGGTATAGTGCTCAAGAGCCAACCGCCGCCCTGCGAGTCCCATCCGGCTCGCCTTTGCCGCATCGCCCATGAGCTCCTCGATGCGATACCACAGCTCCTCGACATCGCCGGGAGTGACCAGGTATCCGGTCTCACCGTGACGAACGACCTCGGGCAGCCCTCCGATGCGGCTGGCCACGACCGGCGTTCCGCTCGCCATGGCTTCCAAGACAGAAAGCCCCAACAGTTCGGAAATCGCCACCCTCTTGTCGTAAACCGTCCGTGCGACGGACGGGAGCACGAAAACCTGCGCCCGGCGATGAAGTTCCGCAAGAGAATCATCGCCCACACGTCCGCAGAAGGTCACATCTTTTCCTCGAGCGAGATCCCGCAAGAGATTCGGATAATCACGTTCGGGGGTCCCGGTGTCGTGACCCGTGGTTCCGGCGATTCGCAGCTCTACCCCTGACGGCACCGCCCTGATCAAGCGATCCAAGCCCTTGTGCGGAGTGATGCGCCCTGCATAGAGGACACCAGAGCGCGCAGTCGCATTCGGGTGGAACCGATCTACGTCGACGCCACCGAGGATCACTCGAGTTCTGTCACGCGGGGCCTTCATGGTCTCGGCCGAATTGTGCGACACAAGAAGGAAGCGCTCGAACAGACGCGCCGGCAGCCTCAACCGGCTTGCGCCGAGGCCATGGTCGGTGGTGACGACGGGCTTGCGCTGCGACAAGCCCAGCAGAGCGGCCAAGGCACCAGGAGCGCTCCAGGTTTGATGGGTGTGGACGATGTCTGCGTCACGGAGCTCGGCTGCAAGGCCGCGGGCGATGGGATGCACGGGATGTCCCTTGAGGCGCAGGATCGTTCGCAGGACGATGATCTCGAGGTCGTCTTCACGAGCTCGCATCGGCTGGCTGCCAAACGTGATCATCCGGCAGGGAACGTGACGGGACAGCGCCCGGCACAGCTCCAGAGGAAAGCGCTCACCACCGCCGTAGAGGCCCGAGCCCCCAAAGGGTGTAGGAACGACGTGAGCGATGAGCATGCGAGCGATCCTGATAACCCTCGGCGATCCGCAGACAGTGACGGGCGGTTACCTCTACCACCGTCGCATGGCGGAGGCAGCCGATCGTCACAACTTCGCCTTCGAGTTTGCATCGGTTCCAGAAGGACCGCTTACCTCGAGCGTGACGGCGGCACATCGCCTGCTCCGGACGGCGGAAAAGGAGCGAGTTGTGGTCGTCTGTGACTCCCTAGTCGCCGCTTTCTTGAGGGCCTCGCCACCACCAAGACGAAGCGCTGCGGTGGTGGCGATGATCCACCAACCCCCCGGAGGCATGGAACCGGGCGCGCTCGGGCGTCTGGTGCGACAAAGGCTGGACCGTGCGGCCTATCGCCGCATGGATCGCTTGATCGTGGCCAGTGAGCAGTTGCGCCAAACGTTCAGCAGCGAAGGCTTCGGCTCTCACTCGCTCGTTGTGATCCAACCTGGCAGAGACGCTCCCGCCCAAGGCCGAATCGAGACTCCCGTGGAGGACCTGCGGGAAGGACGCCGGGTGGCCCTGCTGTGTGTGGGTAACTGGGTTCGCCGCAAGCAGATCATCGAGCTCCTGGAGGCGTTCTCCCGGCTCCCGGAGGGCCTCGCGACCCTGCACTTGGTCGGGAGCGACACAGTCGATCCCTCCTATGCCCGAGCCGTCAGGGATCGCCTCCTTCCTCTGGGGAGCTCAGTGGTGGTGCACGGCGCGCTGTCTCGCAGCCACGTCCAGGCGATGTACGAGAGGGCCGACATATTCGTGTTGGCCAGCATCCAGGAACCCTACGGCACGGTCTACGGGGAGGCTCTAGCGGCCGGTCTGCCGGTCATCGGATGGCGGGCCGGAAACCTGCCGTACTTGGTCACAGACGGTCTCGAGGGACTGCTGAGCGAGCCGGGCGACGTCTCATCGCTCGCCGGCGCCATCGGCCGGATGGCGGCAGACGAGGAGCTGCGCAAGGTGATGGGGGCCGCGGCTCGGCGAAGAGGACAGGAACTCCCCACCTGGGAGGCGACCGCGGCGGCTTTCTTCGAGGAGCTGCACGCGGTCTCGATGAACCGCTGCGGGCCGAGCTGATACCCATGGGCGGCCTCACGCTGGCTCAGGAGCGTTAGCCCGACTCGGCGTAACGGTTTCGTGACGGGCCGCGCTCATGATTAAGGACAAGGATATGGCTAAGACAAGAGTGAGGGCGGGGCAGCTGCTCTCGGCCGGGGCGGAACGCGGCCCCTCTCGGGGGTGGCGGTTGGCCGCGCTCCGCTGGTTGTGGGGGGTCGTCACGGTGCTTGCGCTGGTGGTCTCCGTGGCGGCCTTCGTGGCGCTCGCCTCGGATAGCTCGCTCAACGCGCTCTCGACCGTGGGAGTGTTCGCTCTCAGCCCCCGCCTCGCCTCGGGGATTCAGGACCTGGGGGTATCTCTCGAGCTGGTGGAGCGGGCCGATCTGATCTTTCGGATTCTGGGCTTCGTCACCTTCGTCGTGACAGCGGCCGTGATCTTCGTCCGTAGGTCGCGCGACTGGATGATGGGCCTGACCTCCGCGACCCTGATCACGTTCGGGTCATCCGTATTCGCTCCCCTCCCGTTGCTGGCCCGCAACCATCCAGGCTGGAGCTGGACGGTCTCCTTGGTAGGGAACATCCAGCCGGATCTACCGTTCTTCGGGCGCTCGCTGGGGGGTCTGTCATTCCTTCTGTTCCTCTATCTGTTCCCAGACGGGCGCTTCATCCCGCGCTTCACGCGCTGGATAGCCGCCGCTGTCCTCGGTCACGTCCTGCTGTGGTCGCTCGCCCCCGGCTCGATCTTCGCAGTCGACCTTTGGCCCCTTCCCCTACGGGTCGCGTGGATCGTCGCCGTCCCCGCGACCGGACTCTACGCTCAGGTGCACCGCTACGCCTTCGACTCGAGCCCCGCACGGCGCCACCAGACGCAGCTCGTGCTCATGGCGTTGGGGACTATCGCCGCAGTACCGCCCTTGCTACTGGCGATCAGCCCGCAGTTGAGCCAGGCGCTGCCTGGTCTGGCTGTCGTCACTCCTCGCGTGGAGGCCCTCTACGAGCTGATCCTCCTGGCTTTCCTGGCGGCGGCGCTGCTGGCCCTGCCGCTGTCCATAGCGATCTCGGTGCTCCGCTACGGGCTCTGGGACATCGACCTGTTCGTCAACCGGGCCCTGGTGTATGGATCCCTGACCGCTTCTCTCGGCCTCGCCTACGTTGCCGCGATTGTCCTTCTGCAACAGGTGTTCAGCGACGTCACGAGGGGCTCCACGGTGGCGGCAACGATCTCCACACTCGCGGTCTCGGCCCTGTTCCGCCCCGCCAAGAACCGCTTTCAAGCGCTCATCGACCGGCGCTTCAACCGCCGCAAATACGACGCCGAAAAAACAATCGCCGCGTTCGGTTTGCGCCTGAGGGACCACGTCAACCTCGACTCGCTCGAGGCCGACCTGCTGGGTGTGGTTGGAGAGACCATGCAGTGTGCCTGTGTCGGCCTGTGGCTGAGGCCTATCACTGTGCCGAGCTCAGTAGCGACGGCCCCCCGCCCCCCGGCTTCGGAAGAGCCTGAACAGCCGGCCGGCCACCGCGAACAGGACGCGCGCCCGGAACAAGCGATATATCAAAGCGATCATGCTGCCTCCCCAAATCAAATGAGCGATCCGCTGGAGGATCGCGTGAATAGAGAATGACCATTAAAGCTCTCGGCGAATGATACGGCCTGCCTGCTCGAACGCCCGCTGACGCAGGGGACGCTCCCTCCAGGACCCGCTGCGAAACTCCTTCGAGTGGGCGAGGTCCTGCTCGAAGACCTCCAATAGCTGCGCTGCGAAGCGCCGGCTTTGGACGCACAGAGTGGCTTCGTCGTTGAGCTGAAAGCTGCGATTGTCGAAGTTGACCGAACCGACGGAACTCCAGATGCCGTCCACCACCATGGACTTGGCGTGCAGCATCGTGGGCTGGAACTCGAAGATCCGCACACCTTGGGACAGCAGCCGCTCGTAGGTCGAGCGGCCCGCCTGACGCACGATCTCCTTGTCCATGTGGGGCCCAGGCACCAGGATGCGCACCTCGACACCTCGATGGGAAGCTTCAACCAGGGCCTCGATGAAGGCGGGGCGCGGTGCGAAGTATGCCGAGGTCAGGTCCAACGACTCCCGGGACGACGCAATGGCGAGGAAGTAGAGCGCTTCGGCGTCGGTATCGCCCACCCCTGCGCTGGAGCGCATCACCTGCATCGCGCCTCCGCCGTCGACGGGCCCCAGCTCCGGCAGATAGCCGTCCCCCGCCAGCACTTCGCCGGTGGCCTCGAGCCAGTTCTCAGCAAAGGCCCCCTGGAGGCCGCGCACGACGGGCCCACGCACCCGCACGTGCGTGTCGCGCCAGTGTTCGGGGTCGTCTCCATTCCCCGTCCACTCTTGGGCGATCCCCACACCGCCGGTCATGCCGATGCGCCCGTCCGCCACCAGGATCTTGCGGTGGGTGCGGTTGGCAATCCGGCGGATGGCGTAGGGCTTCACCGGCCTGAAACGCCGGACCCGCACTCCTGCCTCCTCCATGCTCGAAACCAGGGAGGTGTCCATCTTCATTGCGCCGACCGCATCGAGGAGTACGTTGCAGATGACTCCGGCGCGCGCTCTCTGCGACAACGCGTCGGCGACATCGTGTGCGATGTCGCCCGTCCAGTAGACGTATGTGAGCAGGTTCAGAGTCTTCTTCGCGGAGCCGATCGTCTCGAGAAAAGCGGGAAAGATGTTGTCCCCGTTGACCAGCAACTCGACGTCGTTGCCGTAGGAGACGGGAGCCCCGGTGAGCGCCTCGGTGGCGCGCAAGAAGGAATCGCCCGCAACATCAAGCGAGGCCTCGAGCTCATAGCCGTGACCTCCCTCACGCCGGTGCCTGAGGCTGTCGCTGGCATACCAGGCGATGCCGGCCAAGGCGAAGGCCGCGGGCCAGCGCTTGTTCAAAGAGTGTCCACTCCCCCAAGTTCTGTCAACGTCCGGGGGCCGGCGGGGCAGATCCGGCGAAAACGCGATTCGATTCCATAAATGCCTCCGTGAGGTAGAAGTCGTCGCGCGTCAGGGTACGGGTCTTGAGGCTGAAGATCAGCGACAGCTCCCTTCGCCCGTCCTCGTAGTGCAAGAAGGACTTGATCGTGGATCCATCGACGCGAATCTCGTTCCACGACGGTGGTGTCAGGCCTCGCACCCTTCTGGTTGCCGCCGTTCCGGAGTTGCAAATCAGCATGCCGTTGAGTCCCCAGAAAAAGGGCACATGCTTGTGACCTGAAAGCACGACATCGACATCCAGCTCGGTGATCTCGCCGAGCAAGTCGCCTGCGTCGGTGATGATGTTGCGCTCCCGGCCGGTCCCCGGGATCGACACGAGGTGATGGTGAATGGCGAGGATCTTGAGGTCGTCGGGATGGTCGAAGCCTTCCCGGAGCCAGGCGTAGTTCTCACGTCCGCAGTGGCCCTCGTTCATGTCCGGCGACGAGGAGTCGACCGCCACCACCGTGAACCCGGAAGCCTGCATGCGCTCGGCCCGTTCCTCATCGAACTCCCGGCGAAAGATCGAGAAGCGATTGCCGAAGAGGCGCTCGAAGTGGACGTAGCCGACGTTTCTCGAATCGTGGTTGCCGGGGATGACCACCATGGGGTGCTCGATCTGCTGCAGCCAGCCGGCCGCCTCCTCGAACTCCCACTCGTAGCCGGCGGCGGTCAAGTCTCCTGCCACGACGACCACATCTAGCTCCATGGTGTTGAGGCGGTCGATGATCGACTGCATCATCTTGCGGTCGAAGGTGATCTCGCCGCAGTGAATGTCTGAGATCTGGGCAAGGCGGACGGGTAAGGTGGAAAGCGACATCTTCAGCTCCCGAATAGATGAGTTCTCAGAGAGGATCGGTCGCGAGGATAAGGGCATGAGGATAAAGAAGGAGATTGGCCACAGCTTGGTAAAGGCGCTTGGCAGCGTCCCCGGCTTTTCATCCCTCGACGACCGGGACCTACTCCAGATCGTGGGCGTGTCGATGAACCTGCACTGGCCCACCGGCGGCGTGGTGTTCACCGAAGGCGCCACCGCCGAGGGCCTCTACATCGTCCTGTCGGGCTGTGTCCGCATCCTCGTCGGCCCCCGTGACGGCGAAACCGAGGTGGCCTCCATAGGGCCGGGCGAATTCTTCGGCGAGCTTTCCTTGCTCGAAGACCGCACCCACTCCAAGAATGCCCGGGCGACGGAGGACTCGGAGTTGATGATCCTCCCCAAGGAGGCCTTTCGGCGACTACTGGACGCCGACGCGGTGCTCGCTAAGCACTTCTCGGAGAAGGTGGAAGAACGGCTGCACGAAAACCAGGCCCGCCGGACCGCCGGGGCCTAGAGGATCTCGCCGGCTATTAGGCCAGGCCCTCGGCCTCGAACTCCCGCAGGAAACCCTCGAACAGGCGCCTGTGACCCTCCTCGTCGCGCAGAATCGATATGATCATGTCCTGGGTGACGAGATCGACGTCGTCGGTGAACTTGATGACCTTGTTGTAGTGCTCGATGGCTCCGGTTTCGGCTTCGATCACACCACGGATGACGTGGACGATGTCGGTCTGGTGGTCGGGGGGCTGGAGGTACTTCTGCTCGGCGGCGAAGTCCAGTGAGCCGGGGACCGTCCCGTAGAGTTCCTTGATCCGCTCGCCGAACTGCCTTGCGTGGCCAAGCTCCTCCTGGACGTCCTGCTCGAGCGACTCGATGATCTCCTGCGCCCGCACCCCATCGGGGTTGATCGAGTTGGCCATGTAGCTCATGACGGTCTCGATTTCCATCCAGTAGGCGCGCGTCAAGAGCCCGATGAGCTCCTCCCGCTCGGCCTTCTTACCGTCGGAGAGAATTCCCTCCCTGCTGCTTCGTGGCATTTGCGATACCTCCTCGAGATTTCCGATTTTTCTAACTTGTCTATACCCCCGATCGCTGGGAAAGCTACCTCCGGTCGACCAGCGGAGCAAGCGAAGGAGTCGTTTCGTCCTCGACCCAGTCCCGTGTGACGTAGAGCCAGAAGGCGAGCCCTGCGTAACGGCCGTAGCGGGCGAAACGTCGTCTGATGGTGGTGTCGGTGGAGGAACGCCTGCCCGCCACCCGGAGATAGGTGGGCCGGGTCCACGAGTCAAGGATCAAGCGAGAGTAGCGGCCAAGCATCAGCATGACGTGAGCAGCCGCGTACGGACCCACCCCCGGCAGCGCCAATAGGCGGGCCTCGAGGTCGTCGTCGGACAGCTCCTCGAGCGTCGCTCGCCCCAGGCGCTCGAGATCGAGCTCTCCCACTGCGACTCGAACGGCGAGGCCGTGAAGGTATCGCCATCTGTAGCCGGAGCGTGCCACCTCCCGATAAAAGGCCTCGCCGGCCGATGCCATTGCCGCAGGGGTCGGAAAACAGCGCCCGCCGGCTCCCGAGAGCGGAGCTGCGGGCGCCTTCTCCCCGAGGTGTTCCACGAGCGCCGAAACCATGCGCCGGGTCGCCGACCATGAGCAATTCGTGGTGCAGATCGTCTTGACGACCTCCTCGAACACCGTGGCGCTGCGCACCATGCGACCGGCACCCTGCCCTACCCACTCGAGCTCGGGGTCTCTCGCTGCCAGCGCGTAGAAGGGGGAGAGGTCCTCGTCGAGACGCAGGATGTGGATCACCGCCTCCCGCAGGCTCTCCACCGCGGCGGCCGACGGGCGCCGCCCCGCCACGTCGATGCCCACATAACCAGGCCGGGACTCCCCCACCGTCACCGTGCGAGCACCGCCTCCCGGGAGCCGCAGGGTGGCCTGGAGCTTGCGGGCGGCCTCGTTGAGGTTCATGGGCGGCAGCTCCGTGATGCCGTGCGAGTTGATCGTGCGCCACAGATCCACGGGCTCGCTTCCCGGACCGACGAGCCGGAGCTCCGCAATCCTCATGCGCGGGCGTCGAAACGGTCGAGCAGCTCGAGAGTGGTGAGGGTGAGCTCGAGATCTGCGAAGCCCTCCGGAGCCGCCGCGTCACGCAGCAGCTCCGTGAAGGTGTCGACGGAAAGATGTTCCGGAGGTATGCCGGCGGCCGCCCAAAAGACCAGCGCGCTCGCCCACTCTTCGGGGCCCCACTCCTCCGCGTTCTCCCGAGCCCAGCGCAGCCCCCACTCCGCCATCTCGGTCTTGGGTCCTTCGGCGAGCCAGTAGGCGCCGGCCGCGGCGAAGGTGGGGTAGGCGCCGCCGGTGACCCTGCCCTCCAGATCGGCCTCCCCTCGCAGCAGATCGATGGCACGGGGGCCGGGGTCCCGGCCCAGCGACAGCAACCCACAGGTGGCGGCCGCGGACGCCCATACTTCGATGCCGCCGGGGGTGGTGAGCTCGCCCGGGACATGCTCGGCGACGTCCGTCCACGCCTGAGATGGGGTCCGGGCCCCCTCGAGCCAATCTCCCGCTCTCCTAGCCGAATTGGACCGTTGCAGCTCGATCATCGTGAGATGGCAGAGCCCGACGCCGGTGGCAGCGGTCGAGGCGATCCCGCCGGGGTCGAGGAAGGCCCCGTCCTCGCGCTGGCGGGGGATCACAGGCAGCTCCCCCGGCTCCTCTCCTGACAGCTTCAGCGCGCGCCAGCAGCGCCATTCGTCACCTCGAGACAGCACGTTCTCGAGCGCAGCTTCGGTATCAATGCTCATTGCCACGTCCACCAGAGGATGCGCCGAGGCTGAAGCACTATGGCCTCGTCCTCGGGAGGGTGCAGAGCGTATTGCTCGTAGCGGGCCACGAAGGAGGCGCTCGCCTCGCCCACCGGCTCGACATGAGCCGGGCCGCGCACCATGACCCAGCCCAGGCGCGTCCAGTCTCTCTCGTAATGGTCGAGCAACAGGCTCGCCTCGGGATTGCGCTCGACGTTTCGCACCCGCTGCTGCACTTTGGCCGACTTGGGCTTGTGGTCGACTGGTACGTAGAGGCGGCCCTGCAGGGCGATCCAGCAGACGGGAACGAGATGAGGACGGCCGCGGGAGTCGAGCGTGCCGAGCACACCGCGCTCGGCGCCTAGGACAACGCCCGAGGCGCGCTCGGGCAACTCCGATAGCGAGTTGCAGGACCCAGATGGCATGAGCAGAATCCTCGCACGCTATGCTCAGCAGCCTGCTCCGCAAGCACAAGCTCAGCACGAGAAAGGCGTCATATTTGATGAAGCGCTGAACCCCGTCCACGGCTCGCCCTTCCGGCGAGCGCAGCTTCTTCATGAGGGGTTCATGTGGTTCGTATCGCCGCTGCTCGCATTTGCAAACAACACGGCTCCCAGCTCGTACTCAACAACGTCTCGGTAGAGGTCCATTCTTCTTCCCGGCTCGGTATCGTAGGTCGTAACGGCGCGGGGAAGTCGACGCTGCTGCGCATCCTCGCCGGACTCGAGGCACTCGACTCGGGAGTGCTGACTCGTGATCCCCCCTCGCTCGAAGTTGGACTCCTTGCGCAAGAGGACGACGCGCTGCCGAACGAAACCGTGATGAGCTATCTCTTGCGGCGTACGGGTCTCGGCCCGGTGGCGGCTCGAATGGACACGCTCGAAGACCGCATGCGGCAAGACCTCACCGCTATCGAGCCCTTCACCGATACCGTGGAGCGCTTCAGGGCGTTGGGAGGCGGGGACCTCGAAGCGCGCGCCGCCGAGGTGTGCGATTCGCTGTGCCTTCCGGCAGACCTCGATTTCGAGATGAGTGCCCTGTCCGGGGGTCAACGGGCGCGCGCCGCTCTCGCATCGATGCTGCTCGCCCGCTTCGACGTCTTCTTGCTCGATGAACCAACCAACGATCTGGACTTCCAAGGGCTCGCCCGACTCGAGGAATGGGTCGGCGGACTCAAGGGCGGAGTGGCGGTCGTGTCTCACGACCGTCACTTTCTCGATCGGATGGTCGAGGATATCCTTGAGCTGGACGAGCATTCGCACACGGCCACGGCTTTCGCCGGAGGCTTCAGCGACTACCGAGCGGCCGCCGAGCTTCGCCGAGCCCAGCAGCGCCGGGCTCACGACCGCTATGCATCGGAACGCGCCCGGCTGCAGCAGCGCATCCGAAGGCAGAGGAGCTGGGCGGAAAAGGGGGAGCAGCGCGCCCGACGCTCGGACGAGCCCGATAAGAACATCCGTTTCGGCAAGACCCAGGGGGCGCAGAACCTCGCCTCGAAAACAAGCTCTCTGGAGCGGCGCCTCGACCAACTCGAAACTGTGGAGAAGCCATGGGAAGGCTGGGATCTGGACCTCGAGATCGCGCCGGGAAGGCGCAGCGGAGACATTGTCGTGCGCCTCGAAGAAGCGGTTCTGGAAAGGGGTGACTGGGAACTCGGCCCCCTGGATCTCGAAATCGCTTACGGCGAGCGGGTCGCCTTAGCCGGGCCTAACGGCTCTGGCAAGACCACGCTGTTGAAAGCCATTCTGGGAGAGATCCCGTTGGCGAGTGGCCGGCGCTATGTCGGGCCCGGAGTTGTGATCGGCAACTTGGACCAGCGACGCGCGCTGTTCGGGGAGGGGACAATGCTGGCTCGATTCAGGCATCAATCGAGCTTGCTCGAACAGAACGCTCGCTCGCTGCTCGCCAAGTTCGACCTTTCCTCCGAGCATGTCGAGCGGCCCATCGACTCGCTGTCCCCGGGAGAGCGCACTCGGGCCGGGCTGGCACTGCTGGCGGCCGGCGAGGCCAACTGCCTGCTGCTGGACGAGCCCACCAACCAGCTCGATATCCCCGCCATCGAAGAGCTGGAGAAGGCGCTTGCCTCGTACACGGGGACCATGGTGGTGGTGAGCCACGATCGCAGCTTCCTCGACAACCTTAAGCTGGAACGTGAGATCGCCCTCAGTTAGCCGATCTTTACGGCACCGGCGAGTCGGAACTCTCGTTCCTTTCGCCAGAAACCCGCGCTCAGCGCGGGTTGCAGTGGAATTGTCGTGGCTAGGTTCGAGATCGGGATCCGGCCGCGCCCTCAGCGACTCCTATCAGGATCACTGCGGCGATGATCGCGACGACAAAACCAAGGAAATTGAGCTCGAAGATGTCTCCCGTGCCCAGCAGGTTGGCGATGATCCCGCCGATCACCGAACCGGCAAGGCCGAGCAGCAGCGTCACCAGCACGCTGAGGTTCTGTTTGCCTGGTTTGATGAGCCGGGCCAGGGCCCCGATAACTAACCCCGCGACAATGAAACCGATCATTAAAACCCCCTCCTCAGGCTACATTGGCTGCGGCAAATTCTACACTTTCGCCGAAATCCCGACCGCATGCCACAGCCTGTTTCTTCGCCGGCGCCTGGCTTAACCACTCGCCTCGTCGACGGCCGGCTCCACCTTCCCAGCGCGATCGCAGTGAAAATAGTCTTTCTTAGGCCCTCCAGCCGAAACGCTCGGCCTTGGGCTCCGCAGTTGCCTCGGGATCGTTGGGCCGGCGGTTGGCGGGTCGCTGCGGCAGGATCGCCATGTCGGGGAGGTGCCGGCGGGGGCCGGACCACGGCCCCGGGACCGCCACGGTGGCATCGGCGAGCGCGTAACACAGCGACTCGTAGTTGACTCGCCAGCCACGAAAGTCCTGCCACGCTTCCTCGGGCGTGCGCTCCATCACAAAGCCCGCCTCCTGCAGCTTGCGCACCCCGTCTGCGTACTCCTCATAGGTGAGCGCGATCTCCTCGTCCGGGAAGGGGTCGGGGTCATAAGCAATGTGCACGGCGCCGGCGATGTCACGCAGCGCGGTGAAACCCATTCGAAGACAGAGGCGAGCTTCCACGGGAGCGCGCGACGGCGACAGCGCCAGGTAAAGGGCCGCCGAGTCCATGACCGCCAATAACCCGATCACCCAGCTCCGAAGCGGGTGTGGCGAACGGAACCACACCAGAGCGGGGTAGGTGGTGTGGCTCTCGGCGACTTCGGCCGCCCATCGTTCCCACTCGCCGTAGAGGTCCGGGAGTGAGTCCATCAGGGTAACCATCTGCGCCCGAACCAACAGCTCCGGTCCCCACGCCGGCGAGCCCGCCCGGCTCTGCAACATCGTGACGAGCACCTCCCGCCGGTTGAAGGCCCCATAGAGAGTTGGAAGGTATGCGATCTGCAACGCCACCACGACAAGGCCGGTTGCCGCCGCGATGAAGTGAATGGACGTGGCACCGGTCTGGGCCGTGCCGGCAAACCCAAGCGTCAGCATCGATGACCCGCTCTCTCTCAGCGCCACGGAGAAGGGGCCGGGAACGAACGGCCACAGCAGCAAAGCGAAGCCGATGAAGAAAAGGATCAGCCACGCGCTTAGGAGCGTGAGTAGGGACGCCGGGGCAGAGATCGCCAGAATCCTGTCCTTCATCTCGTAGCTTCCGAAGCGGTTGGCTACGAACAGGAAGGACTTCAACGTGAGCCTTCGGCCGACGAAGACCGCAAGTCTCGAGGTGAGGCCGCGCGGAACCACCAGGGTCTTCAGCAAACTGCCGGCGGTCCCGAGCACGATGAAGATCCCTACGGCGAAGCCCGCCCACCGCAATCCTCCACCTCATTTCCTTCGCTGGCCCTGTGTGATCTTGCGGTGATCGTAAGGTCTGGGGCATGGACATCGAGATGGTCCGTGGCGACATCACCCGGCAGGCCGTCGACGCAGTAGTCAACGCAGCCAACAAGTCCCTGCTGGGAGGCGGCGGCGTCGACGGCGCCATCCACAGAGCCGGCGGACCTCGCATCCTCGCCGAGTGCAAGGTGATTCGGGCCGAGCGTTATCCAGACGGTCTGCCCACCGGGCAGGCCGTCGCCACCACGAGCGGCGAGCTGCCGGCGAAATGGGTCATCCACACGGTCGGGCCGGTGTACGCCAAGTCTCAGGACCGCTCGCACCTGCTCGCCTCCTGCCACACCGATTCGCTGCGCGTCGCCGACGAGCTGGCGGCGCAGAGCGTTGCGTTCCCCGCCATCTCGACGGGTATCTACGGCTACCCCCTGAAAGAAGCGGCTCCGGTCGCGCTGAGGGCCGTACGCGCGGCTCCCACCAATGTCGCACGGGTGCTGTTCGTACTGTTCGACGAGGCCTCTCTCCGGGCCTTCGAGTCCGCCTTGCGCGAGGAGCAATAGCGGTTAGAGGCCGAGCGCGGCTGTGACCAGTTCCTCCTGCTCCTGCTCGTGCACCTTGTGGTTGCCGGTGGCGGGGCTGGCGCTCTCGGCCCGGGCGACATGAACCAGCTTCAGAGGATCGAAGTTCATGCGGTGCAGGCGGGCATGGATGAAGGCCCAGGCCCCCATGTTCTCGGGCTCCTCCTGCGCCCAACACAGAGTCGACGCGTTGGAATAAGTCTTGATTAGCTCTTCGATCTGCTCCTGAGGGAACGGGTAGAGCTGCTCGATGCGCACGATCGCAGCGTGGCCCCCGTCCTCCTCGCGCTTGTCCTTCAATGCGTAAGCGAACTTGCCGGTGCAGAGAATGACGCGCTCGATATCGTCCTTGGAGTCGATCCAGGGATCGTCGATGACTTCTCGGAAAGAGCCGTCGGTGAGCTCCTCGGTCGCGCTGCGCGCGTGAGGTGATCGCAACAGCGACTTCGGGGTCATCACCACAAGGGGCTTTCTCACCGTACGGTGCATCTGGCGCCTGAGCACATGGAAGTACTGAGCCGGAGTGGACGGTTGAACCACCTGCAAGTTGTCCTCGGCGCAGAGTGTGAGAAAGCGTTCTAGACGGGCGCTGGAATGCTCCGGCCCCTGCCCCTCGTAGCCGTGCGGCAACAGAAGAACGAGACCGCTCGTCTGATCCCACTTGTCCTCGCCCGCGGCGATGTACTGATCGATCACGACCTGGGCGCCGTTTGCGAAGTCGCCGAACTGCGCTTCCCACAGCACCAGCGCATCACCGTTCGCGATCGAGTAGCCGTACTCGAAACCGAGGACCGCGTTCTCCGACAGCAGGCTGTCGAAAGCTCTAAAGGGCGCCTGGTTATCGCCGACATGGTTGAGGGCCATGTACTCCTCGCCGGTGCGGTAATCGGCAAAGACCGAGTGCCTCTGGCTGAAGGTGCCCCGGCGGGAGTCCTGTCCGGACAACCGCACACGCAAACCTTCGAGCAGAAGTGACCCGAATGCCAGCAGCTCCGCCTGTGCCCAGTCGATGTCGTCGTCGGCGAGCAAGGACCGCCTACGTTCGAGCATCTTCTTGAGCTTTGGATGGGGCTCGAAGTCGGTGGGCCATGACGTGAGCACGTGGTGGATGTGCTCTAGACGCTCCCGCTCGACCCCCGTTACGACCTGGGAGAGCACTCCCTCTGCCGCCGGCGGAGCCGACGCGCGCAGCCCCGGCTGGGGGGCCGAGTCCCTGGTCTCTTCGAAGGCCTTGTCGAGCCGGGAGCGGAACTCATCGAGCAGCTTCTCGGCCTCATCGAGGGTGAGCTCGTTGCGATTCACAAGCTTCTCGGTGTAGATCTTGCGCAACGAACGCCGATCGGCGATGTCCTGGTACATCAAAGGCTGCGTGAAAGAAGGATCGTCGACCTCTTGGTGACCGTGCCTGCGATAGCAGACGAGATCAATCACAACATCTGACTTGAACTCCTGCCGATACTCGAAAGCGAGCCGTGCCACTCGCACACAGGCCTCGGGATCATCACCGTTGACGTGGAAGATGGGGGCCTGGATCATCTTGCCTATATCGGTGGCATAGGTGCTGGAACGTCCTTCTGTCGGCGAGGTAGTGAAGCCGATGTTGTTATTGACGACGATGTGCACAGTGCCGCCGGTCCGGTAACCGGATAGCTGCGACATGTTGAACGTCTCGGCAACTACTCCCTGGCCCGCAAATGCCGCATCGCCGTGAAGCAGTACAGGAAGGATCCGGAAATGTCCGGTGGGGCCGATGAGGCCCTGCTTGGCCCGCGCCATTCCCTCGACGACCGGGTCGACAGACTCGAGATGAGACGCGTTGGAGCTAAGGACGACGGCGAGGTCCTTTCCCGCGCGCGACTTGAAGCGTCCCGTCATGCCGAGGTGGTACTTGACGTCACCTGAGCCCTGGACTGTCTCAGGATCGATGTCGCCCTGGAACTCATGGAACATGTCTTGCAAGGACTTTCCCACGATGTTTGCGAGGACGTTAAGCCGGCCGCGGTGCGACATGCCCATCACCGTTTCGACCATGCCCTGCTCGGCCGCCTCCTCGAGTAGCGCATCGAGCATGGGTATCACTGCATCGGCACCCTCCAGCGAATAGCGGCGCTGGCCCGTGTACTTCGAATGCAGGAAGCGCTCAAAGGCCTCCGCAGCGTTGATCCGGTCGAGAATGTGCTTCTTCTCATCAAGCGTGAGTACGCGTTGCGTCGA
This sequence comes from Actinomycetota bacterium, assembly GCA_013695465.1. GTDB lineage: Bacteria > Actinomycetota > CADDZG01 > CADDZG01 > WHSQ01 > JACDAL01. The sequence goes on from JACDAL010000116.1 coordinate 24,524, forward strand.
TGACTCGACTCGCTCTTGAATCCAGCGTTTCTGCTCTGGATCGGAGATGTGCATGTACTCGGTGCCTGTGGTTCCGCAATAAGCGTCGCGCAGCGCGTCGAGGATGTCTCGGAGCGGCTCTCGACGGGGTCCGCTGAGAGCGTCGGTCAAGAACTCCCGATCGAGATCCCATACCGTGAGGCCGTAGGTCGCGATGTCGAGCTCGGGATGGCGCAGCACCTCCGAGCCGATCGGGTTGAGCTCCGCAAGCATGTGACCGCGCACGCGATGCATGTTGATGAGCTGGCTGACATGCGATTGCTTCTCGAGATACAAATCGGTATCGTCGGCGGTCGCCCGATCACGCCGCCAACGCGCGGGATCGTAGGGCACCGTAAGCGACGCGAAGATCTCGTCGTAGAACCGCTCCTCTCCCAAGAGGAGGTCGTGGATGAAGGCGAGGAACTGTCCTGACTCGGCTCCCTGTATTACGCGATGATCGTAGGTGCTCGTCAGGGTTACGATCTTGCTGACCGCAACGTGTGCGAGCATACGTTCGTCCGCAGCCTCGTACTCCGTGGGATAACCAATCGAGCCGACACCGACGATCAGGCCCTGACCCGCCATCAGGCGCGGCACCGACTGGCTCGTGCCCACGGTTCCCGGATTGGTAATTGTCACCGTTGTGTCCTGGAAGTCTGAGGGGGTCAGCTTGTTCGTCCGCACTTTTCGAATGACTTCTTCATAGCCCCTCAGAAAGCCAGAGAAATCGAGCGCGTCTGCATCCTTGATGTTGGGAACCAGAAGCGTGCGGCCTCCGGATCGCTCGACGTCGACGGCGATCCCCAGATTTACGATCTTGTGTTGCACGAGATAGGGATCGCCCGCAACCTCGGTATAGCTGGCCTTCATCGCAGGGCGTGCCTTCAGCGCCTTCAGAACCGCCCACGCGATGATGTGCGTGAACGAGACCTTGCCCGGGCGTCTGTCTCTGAGATAGCGGTTCACGACGCGACGGTTCTCTTCGAGCAGCTTGGCGGGAATGGTTCTGACCGAGGTCGCGGTGGGAACCTGTAACGAGGCCTGCATATTCTCGGCGATCCGGGCGGCCACGCCGCGCAGCGGAACGGCTTCTTCGGGCGGCTTCTGATCTGGAGGAGCCTCCTGGGCGGCGCGCGACTCAGCGTCGGTCGATTTGCTCTCGACGCGTTCTTCGGGCTCCGCGCGTTGCTCCTCGCGCGCAGGAGCTGCGGCCGAGCGGGTCCCGGGCGGCCGGTAGTCCTCGAAGAACTCCCTCCAGGATTCTGTGACCGAGCGGGGGTTCTCTTGAAACTGCCGGTACATGTCTTCGACCAGCCACTCGTTGGGCCCGAAGCGCTGCTTGTTGTCCTTATCCACTCAGATCACCGTCACGGTCGAATTGACACTCTCAAGTTGAAGCGGGCAACCAGAATAGTGGCCCGGTGAGAGCTTGGATTTCAAGCGACACACCCCCACCCGTGAGGAATACGCTCCCCAAGAGAACCGTTAGCCTCATCAGATGCGCACAGTCAAAGTTCCGGATACGCGCGCCCTTGAGCCCGACTCGGATCCAACCCCGAGCCGGCTCCTGTCGCCGCTGTTTGTCCTCGTCACGCTCTCGACCTTCGCCTACTTCACCTCGGTGGGGGCGCTTCAGCCGACGCTGCCCCGCTTTGTGGAGGGACCGCTCGGCGGCGGCAGCGTGGCTGTGGGGCTGTCGGTGGGGATCTTCAGCATCGCAGCCGTGCTCATGCGGCCCTTCGGCGGCTACCTCTCGGATTTGCACGGCCGCCGCATGGCCATGGTGCTGGGAGCGGCCGCAGTTGCGGCTGCGATCCTGGGCCAGATCTGGGTCGAGTCACTTGCATGGCTCGTACCACTGCGAGTGGCCTCCGGAATCGGGGAGGCGCTCTTCTGGGTCGGCGCGGCTGCCGTGGTGAGCGACCTTGCTCCGGAGAATCGGCGAGGGGAAGCGGTCAGTTACTTCTCACTGGCGCTCTACGGAGGATTGGTGCTGGGCCCGGTGTTGGGGGAGACGGTTCTAGCCCAGGACTCCTACGGAAATGTATGGCTGCTTGCAGCCGGGCTGGCTGCGCTCGCCGCGCTGCTCGGCCTGCCGGTCGGTGACACTAGGCTCGATGCCGGATCGCACTCGGTCTCGGGCTGGCGCCGGTTCGTGCATCCGGGGGCGATCTTGCCGGGAACGGTCCTGGCGACCAGCATGCTGGGGCTCGGTGGATTCTTCACGTTCGTCCCCCTGTATGCGCTCGAGCTCGGCATGTCGGGCTCGAGGCTCGTGTTCGCACTGTTCTCCGGGGTCGTGCTGATAGTTCGGAGCTTCGGCGCCCGGATTCCCGACCGCCTCGGCTCCCTGAAGAGCGCGCGCGGCGCGCTCACGGGACAGGCCGCAGGCCTCACGATCGCGGCGCTGTGGCAGACGCCCACGGGCCTCTTGGTGGGGACGGTCGTTTACGCACTGGGCCAGTCTCTGGCGTTCCCGGCGCTCATGACGATGGCGGTCGGCCGCGCCAAGGCGTCCGAGCGAGGTGCCGTAGTGGGCACCTTCTCCGCTTTCTTCGACTTCGGCTTCGGCCTCGGTGCGGTGGTTCTGGGCGTGGTCGCCGGAACCATGGGCTATGCGGGCTCGTTTCTGGTGGGGGCTGGGGTGGCGCTGGGCGGGTTGTTGCTCCTGGGGCTCCGCGCCGACTCGATCTAGACCGCTACGACCTCGTTGGTGAGAGAGCCGAGCCCGTCGATCTCGACCGTGACGAGGTCGCCCGGATTCAGGTAGGCCCCGGTTCCCAACGCCACGCCGGCCGGCGTCCCGGTGGCGATGACGTCGCCGGGCTCGAGTGAAAACGTGTGAGAGCAATAGGAGACCAGCGCGGGCACCTTGAAGATCAGCTGTGAGGTGTTCGAGTCCTGGCGGATCTCACCGTTGACCAGCGAGCGGATCCCTAGGTCGTGCGGATCCGGGACGTCGTCGGGAGTGACCAACCATGGCCCGAAGGGCGCGAATGTGTCGAAGCTCTTGCCTCTGAACCACTGTCCGTCGGAGAGTTGCGCCACGCGTTCGGAGACATCGTTGAAACAGGCGTAGCCACCGATTGCGGCCGTCGCCTGCTCTGTCGAAACGTCGCGAGCCGGCGCGCCGATCACAACTGCGAGCTCCGCTTCATAGTCGAGCTTGACCTCACCGTTAGGCATCTCGATGGCATCGCCCGTGCCTATCACGCAACTGGACGGTTTCGAGAACAGCAGCGGCTTGTCGGGCGGCTCGGCATTGGTCTCACGAGCGTGATCGAGGTAGTTGAGCCCGATGCAGATGATCTTTCCCGGGCGCCGCACCGGCGGTCCGAAGACCGCGTCCTCGAGTGCAAGTCCCTTGCCTCTCAGCGATGTGGGGGCGCGGCAGAGGTGGTCGACCAACCTGCCCGGCAAGGGATAGCAGCGATCCGCCTCGATGCGGGCGGGACGTCCGTCGGCGAGGGTGGTAAGGCGCACGGCGACTCCTTATCGGGGTGGAGCTGTCACGGCTGAGATCCTTCTGCTGCGACACCCTATGCTGCCATCGCTCAGCCTAGGAGGCCCGTGGACATGCCACTGAAAGATTCCCCACTCGACGTGGAGCACCTTCGCAAGCGCTTTCCGGCGTTGGCGGCGCGACGAGGTGATGTCTTTGTCGACTCGCCGGGCGGCACCCAGGTGCCGGCGGAGGTTATCGACGCCATGGCCTCCTACCTCGAGCGGAGCAACGCCAACGCGGGTGGGGCCTTTGCCACCAGCGCCGCCACCGACACGGTGATCTCCGAGGCCCGCGGGGCGGGCGCCGATCTCCTCGGATGTTCGCCGGACGAGATCGTTTTCGGGCCCAACATGACGACGCTGTGCCTGTCGCTGTCGCGCTCGATCGCTCGCACTCTGGCGCCCGGCGATGAGGTGATCGTGACCCGCCTCGACCACGACGCCAACATCGCCCCGTGGTTGGCGGTGGCTGAAGATAAGGGGGCCGCGGTCAGGTGGGTCGACATCGATCCCTCCGACTGCACTCTCGACCTTCGCTCTCTAGAGCAGGCACTGAACCCGAGCACGCGTGTGGTCGCCTTCACTCTGGCCTCGAACGCCACCGGCACAATCGCCGCGGCGCGGCGCGTAATCGAGCTGGCGCGCACGACTCCCGCGCTGGTGGTGGCCGACGCGGTCCACTTGGCTCCTCACCGGCTCATTGATGTCACCAGCCTCGACGTCGACGTGCTCCTGTGCTCGCCTTACAAGTTCTTCGGGCCTCACCTGGGCGTGATGTTCGGCCGGCACAGCCTGCTGCGTGAACTGGCGCCCTACAAGGTGCGTCCGGCATCCGACGAAGTCCCCAACCGCTTCGAGACCGGGACGCTGAGCCACGAGGCACTCGCCGGGTTCACCGCCGCGGTGGACTACCTCGGCGGTCTCACCGGTCCTGCCCTCGACCGGCGCGCGGGCTTGGCGGCCGGAATGGCGGCGGTATTGGGGCACGAGAAGGCACTCGCCGGCCTTTTTCTCGATCGCATCGAGGCGATCCCCGGTGTGCGGCTGTATGGGATCTCGGAGCGGGAACGGCTCGATGAGCGCACGCCAACCTTTGCTCTGACGGTGGAGGGCGTGACTCCGAGGTTCGCGGCCGAAGAGCTCGGGAGGCGGGGCATCTACGCCTGGGACGGCAACTACTACGCCCTCGCGGTGATGGAGCGGCTCGGGCTTCAGGCCTCAGGCGGCGCCCTGCGCATCGGCTTCTGTCACTTGAACACTTCCGAGGAGGTCGAGCGAGTGGGGGCCGAGCTGGCCCGGCTCGCCTGAGGGGGCCGAGCCCTAGACGTCCCACCACAGCGTCGCCATATCCCCCGGCTGCAAGACCGCGCGCTCCCCCAGCAGCTCGTCGATCTCTGAATCGCGCTCCTGTGTCAGGCACAGGCGGCGGCGGACGAATGCGACCAACTCCGGCCTCGTCCGGGAGCGATCCGGCGGGGTGCGTTTCCAGCGCTCGAGATGCGCCTCGATCCCGGCCTCTGTGAGAACCTCCAAGGCGTCCTCGCAGGTCGGGCCCTCGGGGCGATCGAGGCCGTGGAAATGACGCCAGAAATCGTTGAGCGCGACCTGGGGGTGGCGCTCGGTGAGCTCGGCAACGACCCGGATCCCCGCATGTCGCCCCAGAGCGAGGGCAAAGGGTGCCAAGGCGCCGACGTTGTAGAAGACGTTGCCGCAGATGACGACGTCGACCAGCGGTGCTTCGGGCGACGCTTCGGGCCACGAACCCTGAATCGCGCGGTGCTCGATGCCCAGCCGGTCTGCCTCCCGGCCGAAGGTCTCGAGCATGGCCGCGCTCTCGTCGAGCGCCACGATCACGCCCACGCGGCCGCCTAAGGGGAGGCTCGACGCTCCGCCGCCGGCTCCAACGTCCAGGATCCAACCGGAAGGGGGCAGGACCTCCAGGGCGCGGCGGTGGGCCGGGTTTTGCTCCTCCTCCGACGGAAGGAACAGGGAGGGCGGAAATCCCCACGGCGACTCCGGGGCTCGCTCGAGGATGTGCTGGGGAATGGCCCAGGCGGCGAGGTGCGCGGCCCACTTGTCTTGAGCAGTCGTTGCTCCCGACCTCCCGCTGGAAAGCGTTGGCATTTCCTGTTATTAATCTCCAACAAAGTTGCTGCTGACTTCACCCGAGGTGACTCATGCAACCTATCCGCCGGTCACAGTTCGGCCTGGATCCTCCTCCGGCTCCCGCCAGCCGGGCGCTGCCCCCGCTGGGCACGTTCGTGGGGCTGCTGGCGCTGCTGGCGGTGGCACTGTTCCTGGCTCAGAGCGCCGCCGATACGCCTCCCCTCGCCGAGCCTGTAGGCAACTCTGCGGCGCAACCCGAGCCGTCAATCCAAAGCGTGGCCGCCGCGCCGGCGCCGTCTTTGACCCGGGGCGAGGCCGTGGCTCGCTACCGCGCTCTAGATGCGCTGCGATTGCGCGCCTATCGGCAGCGGGACGTGTCGCTCTTCGCCGCCTATCTCACTCCCGATAGCGGTCTGCATGAGGTCGGGCGCAAGGAGATCAATCGCCTGCGAGCCGACGGGGTGGTGATGCGGCCCCGAGCTCAGACTCGTCGCATCAGCATCAGGAGTCTCCACCGGCGCCTGATCGTCGTGCGCCATGTCTCGGTGCAAGACCCTCGCTTCTACTCCTCCGGCAAAGACATCACGATCGACCCCCAAGCCAACCTGGTGACCACCGACTGGATGCTGCGGCCTGCAAACGGAGTCTGGAAGATCTTCAACTCACGGGTGCGAGCGGTGACGCGGCTACGGAGGGGAACGCGATGAGACAGACCCTTGTTGCGATCGTGGCCGCAGCCGCGCTGGCCATGGCGAGCTCCGGCGCGGCCAGGGAGCCGCACGGCGACGCCGATGTCACCACCCAGCAGAATGGGGTGCCGGGTGTAACCGCCGTGGCCGAGTACGGAGGATCGCAGTCGCCGGGGACGTCGGCAGAGGCGGGCGGTGTGTCTTCTGAGGGAACGGAATCCTCGGGTGTCGTTGGGTCCTCTGGGAGCACGGCGGCCGAGGAAAGCACTGGCGTCGCCGTCTCCATCACCGAAGTCAGTGCCCCGGTCGCCGAGCTACCCGTCACTCCCGTGGGCCCGGTTGTCGATCTCGCAGAGGAGTTCGCTCCGCTACCCGTAATCGGCGACGGCTGCTTCGTGCCCTCCCTGCCCGATTGCGTCCCCCCGCCGGCTACCCCACCAAACCCGAACCCGAACCCGCCCGGCGGCGGCCCCAAACCGCCTGCGCCACCGCCGCCGTCTCCCGAGGAGCTCGCACAGGTAGCCATCGACCAAGCCGTAGCGGCCGCCGCGGTCCCCGAGCTGCGCCTTGCGCCCTCCGCGGTGGGCCTCACCGGGCTCGACAGCTTTGTGTGGCTGGCGAACCGGCCCGAGCCCATCCAGGCGGTCGCCTCCGTGCCTGGGCTCACCGTGATCGCGCAGGCTCGGCCGGTGCAGTACGTGTGGGACTTCGGGGACGGGGCCACCGCAGTAACGTCCCATCCGGGGCGGCCGTGGAGCCCTCAGCGACCAGGCGACATCGCCCACCTCTACGAGGTAAGAGGGGCCTATGCCGTCGGGGTCGAAGTCATCTGGAGCGCCCGCTGGCGGGTGGCCGGGGGGCCGTGGACGGACTTGGGCTTCTTCTCGACCTCGGACTCGCAGCCCTACCCGGTCCGCCAGGTCGTGACGCGGCTTGTGCCCGGCCGCTACGCCCGGTAGAGCTGCGTTACGCTGGGAGTCTTGGCGGCCGTAGCTCAGCAAGGTTAGAGCACCTGGTTGTGGTCCAGGATGTCGCCGGTTCGAATCCGGTCGGTCGCCCTCTCATTCTTTAACGTTCTTAGGAGATCCACCCACCTCAGAGGTGTGGGTAAATCTCCGAAGAACGCTGGGGGCCGGGCCTGGTCTGACCGTTGCTAGACTGCGCCGGCGGGTCGCTAGCTCAATCAGGCAGAGCAACGGACTCTTAATCCGTAGGTTCAGGGTTCGATTCCCTGGCGACCCACCTCCCATAAGACCTGGTCAGAGTGGGCTTTCGGTTGCGCGGGAAGGGTCGA
>JACDAL010000099.1 GCA_013695465.1 Actinomycetota bacterium
TAGTGGAGGAGATGTAAGAAGTCAAGTGAATTTTGATAATTACAGCGGGCTAGATCACGACCACAAGGCACTCGATCTCGCGGTCGATTTGGCGAACTCGCTGGACGTTGTGGACGGCGAGGAGTACCTCGTCGATGCCGAGGCCGTCTCCGGCTGGCTCGCAGACCGTGGGATCGACACTCCTCGCCCCATAGCCGAAGCCGACGTCGACGCGCTGAGGGGCCTGCGAGGGCAGATCCGGAGCGTGATGGAGGGTTCCGTGGAGGAGGCCGAGGAGGCGCTTGATGAGGTCGTCATCGCCTGCTCGGTGCGCCCACGGGTCACCTTCTCGAAGGGTGTCTGGCGCCTGAGCTACGTGTCGGCCGAAGATGGTGTGGTGGCCGGTGTCGCCGCGATCGTCGTCGCCGGTCTGGCCTCGGCGCTGTCCGAGAGCGGCCGGGAGCGTTTCGGGACCTGCTCGAAAGAGAGCTGCCAAGATGTCTACGTGGACACCTCCAAGAACCGCTCACGCCGCTACTGCAGCGATTCCTGCTCCAACCGTGCCAACGTCGCCGCCTTTCGGGCCCGCCAAAGGGGGTCGTGACTGCGGCCCGAGGTATCGAGACGCGCACAGTGCGCCCGTGGCTGCCGAATCGGTAGGCAGGCTCGCGCACACGCGATCGACTACCGGATTTCGGTGGCCCAACCCCCGTCCCGGCTTCCGACGTCTTCCGGGTCGATGCCGCGGCCCAGGCGGTAGGCGGCATCGGCCAACGCCCGGTCGAAGGTCCACAGCGCGGCGCCGGCAGTCAGCAGCGTCGCGGCGAGCAGTTGCGCGTCGACGTAGCCGATGCCTTGCCCAGGTAGCTGATGTAGGTCGATGAGCGCCATGACCTCCTCGGGCGTCGCGATCGACGCCTGCGGCAGGCTTCCCAACAACCTGATGACCTCGTGACGTTGGACGAGGCGTCCGAGAGCGAGCTCGCCGACCACCCAAGGATGACCGAGAACAAGTCCGGCCTCCAGCACCCGCACGAGGGCCGAGTTACCACTCCCGAGGTGGCCTATCCAAACGGAGGTATCCACCAGGATCATGAGTCGGCGCCGCGTCTCCTGCGAGGCTCGGTGAGCGTCGGTTCGGTTCCGCCGAGCCTGGCCAGCCGGCGAGCGCTCTCCCGCTCAATGAGAGCCCGAAGGGCTTGTCTGACCAGGGCGCTCTTTTCGAGAGTTCCCGTGAGGCGCTGTGCCTCTGCAACGAGCTCGTCGTCAAGGGCAATGGTGGTTCGCATCCTTACCCCCTCCCTCTAGGCATGATTCAGCGCATCCAATGATGCCACAATCGGTGCCGTTGCCGGGAGACGCTTGCCGACTCAGGGCAGATCACCCATCGGTCGTTTGAGGCATGGTGCAGAACATGCAGCGGGCTGCGCTTGCCGGGATAACGCTGAGGCACTCGGAGCAGGTCTTGGTCCGCGGGGCAGGGGTGGGGTCTTCCACGCGCGACATCAGCACATTCATCGGCTTGATTACCAACAGGAAGATGGCCAAGGCCACGAGGAGAAAGGCGATCAGGTCGTTGAGGAAGGTGCCGTATCTGATATCCGAGCCTCCCACCGTCAGCACCAGTGAGCTGAAGTCGGGGGCCCTGCCGGGGATGGCGACGATCGGTGTCAGGACGTTGGAAACGAGCGATGCGATTACCTGCCCGAAGGCGATGCCAATCAACACCCCAACCGCAAGGTCGACCATATTGCCCCGCAGCACGAAGGTCTTGAACTCGTTGATCATCGTTCCTCCCACCTCGGCGATCAGCTGACCCCTTCGAAGTCTTCTTTGGGGACAAAACGTGCGTATAGCTTCGGTTCGCACCAAACCTTCGGTGGCCGCCACGTTTACCATGCCTGAGATGATCCAACTAGAGGGCGCTCCGGATTTCTCCATGCTCATAGATGGTCGCTGGGTTTCGGCTGAAGCTCGCATGGAAGCGTGGAGTCCTGCTACCGGCGAACAGCTCGGGACCGTCTCCGAGGGAACCCGCTCGGACGTGGGAAGTGCGGTTAGCGCGGCCGCCTCGGCTTGGCGACGGTGGTCGGAAGCTTCTGCGTTCGATCGAGCCGCAGCGATGGAGAGGATTGCCGAGACGATCAGATCCAGACGGGATGAGCTCGCCAGGGTGCTTACGCTCGATCAGGGAAAGCCCCTCTATGCAGAGTCCTACGACGAAGTGGACGAGCTCGCCGAGTACTTCGTCATGGCGGGAGAGGACGCCAAGCGGATGGAGGGCTCGATGCCGGCCTCGGTGTCGTCGACCAAGAGAGTGTTGGTATACCGCGTCTCACGCGGAGTGGTCGGAGTGATAACGCCATGGAACTGGCCCTACACGATGCCGGCCGAGCTGATCGCCCCCGCTCTGGCAGCCGGTAATGCGGTGGTGTGGGCACCTGCCCCCAGCACTTCCGTGTGCGCAGTTGCGCTGGCGCAATGCATACAGGAATCGGACTTGCCCTCGGGCATCTTCAATATGGTCACCGGTCGAGGGCCGGTTGTGGGAGATGAGATAGCCGGTCATCGGGGGGTCCAAGCGGTTTCCTTCATCGGGTCCATCGAGACCGGGAACAAGGTCGCCCAGCGCGCCGCAGGTAAGGCGTTGCTACTCGAGATGGGAGGCAATGGTCCCTTCATCGTTCTCGACGACGCCGATCTCGAAGCGGCGGCGGAAGCAAGCCTCGAGGCAGGCTTTCTGTGCGCGGGCCAGAGCTGCACGGCCGGCGAGCGCTGGCTCGTGGCAGATCAGGTTCACGACAGCTTCGTCGACACAATCGGCGGGATCGTTGCCGAGCGGGTCAGGCTCGGTGATCCGCTGGCGCAGGAGACGACCCTGGGGCCGCTCAACAACGAGGTCACGGCCACGAAGGTCGATCGTCACGTCGTCGGTGCTCTGGCTTCAGGGGCGAGCACGGTTACCGGTGGTGGTCGAGCGGAGGGTTACCCAACCAATCTCTACTACCAACCGACGGTCCTCAAAGATGTAACGGCGGCAATGGAAATAGCGAGCAATGAGACGTTTGGTCCCGTGATCCCGATCTCGAGCGTGTCGGACGAGAACGAGGCGCTCGAAATCATTCGCTCTTCTCCCTACGGCCTTTTAACCGCGGTGTGGACCAGGGATCTCGGTCGCGGTCTTCGTTTTGCCGAGAAGGCCGATGCCGGTTGGGTCAACATCAACGAGTCGTCGAATTATTGGGAGAGTCATCTGCCCTTCGGAGGGCGTTCCACGTCCGGTTCCGGGGTGGGCCGCGTGGGTGGCCGCCATACGCTCGAGACCTTCACCGAGCTCAAGACGGTCGTGATCAATCTCGGCTGACATGATTGCCTCGGAGTGGGTCGTGCGATTCGCGCCCCTCGTGAAGCCTTCCGGTTCGGTGCTAGACATAGCTTGCGGCAAAGGACGGCACACAAGGTACTTCTTGGGTCGGGGCCACGAAGTTGCCGCCGTGGACATCGATCTCTCGAAGGTCGCCGACCTCGAGACATCAGCTCGTCTGAGGCTTATCGAGACTGATATCGAACGCGACCCATGGCCCTTTTCCGACTTTCGATTCGATGCCGTTGTCGTCACGAACTTCTTGCACCGGCCACTTCTCGACCACCTTGTGCAGGCCGTAGCGCCCGAGGGGCTGCTTATCTACGAGACATATGCGCGCGGTAACGAGCGCTGGGGACGTCCCAGCAACCCCGACTTCCTGTTGCTGCCGGGGGAGCTGCTGGAGGTGGTGCGAGGCCGCCTGCACGTTATCGCCTACGAGGACGTGACGGTGACCGAGCCGCGCCCGGCGGCAGTCCAGAGAATCTGCGCAATCGCTCCTCCGGGTTGGCAGGCAACCTTCCCTCGGCAGGTTGACGGGTAGGAGCGGTTGAGTAGGTCACGGCCCCGGCGGTCCCCGCCCGGCATCCGGGTCCGGAGGTGTGAGCTTTCCTTCTTTTCGATCCTCCGCGGTCTTGTTCTGATGGCACCCATAGCACCGCCATTTCAGATTGCCGGTCGAAGCCAAGCCTCCGGCGACATGAGGCTCGCTGTGTTCCTTC
>JACDAL010000180.1 GCA_013695465.1 Actinomycetota bacterium
TTCATCCGCCTGGTGAGCAAAAAGGCGAGGGCCAGGAACAGGGCTGCAGCCGCGCTGGCGTGGCCGCTGGGGAAGGCGCTCCCTGAGACGTCGGTCAGTCGATGGAAGTCGGGCCGGGGCCGGTCTACGAGCATCTTGATGAGGTTGTCGAGGCCCACGCTGCCGACGATGGTCCAAGCCAAGAATACGGGCCACCTCCCCTGTCGGTCGATGATGTAAACGATGGCACCGGCCGCTCCTAGGACCAGCGTCACGAAGAGGTTTCCTCCCAGAAAAGTGCAAAAATGCATGAGCCTGGTCAGCGGCGGCTCGCGGATCTCAACCGACTGCTGTATGACCTCTCGGTCGATCTGGGTAATCGCGGACGACGAAACCACCTCGCCGAGCGGCCACAGGACGGCGATCAGGAGCAGCGCTCCGAGCGCAACTGAAATCAGAGGTGAGGCGCTCGTGGCCTGCGGGCGGCGGACCGCGACTCTATCGCTCACCGGCGTTCCCGCCTCGTATCCTTAGCGTTATGCACTACCTCGATCATGCGGCAACCACGCCGATTGTGCCAGAGGCCAAGGCTGCATTGCTGGCCTTTCTCGACGGCGATTTCGGCAACCCCGCATCGGTCCATGCCTACGGGCGGGCCGCGCGACGGGGAGTCGAGGATGCGCGCGAGCAAGTAGCCGCCGCCATCGGCGCCAGCCCTGCCGAGATCACCTTCACCGCGGGTGGGACCGAGGCCGACAATCTGGCGATCAAGGGGGTTGGGACCAAGCTCGGCGGCAACGGCAATCACGTCGTCACCAGTGCGTTCGAGCATCACGCCGTGCTCCATTCCGTCGAGCATCTCCAGGACGGCGGGTTCCAAGTCACGGTGGTGGAGGTCGGAAGCGACGGGCTCGTCGACCCGCGCCGAATCGGCGATGCCGTGCGCCGGGACACCATCCTCGTGTCGGTTATGGCCGTCAACAACGAGATCGGCACGGTGCAGGACATGGCCGCTATTGTTGCGGCCGCCAAGGATGCGAACAGGTCCACGTTGGTGCATTCCGATGCCGTGCAGGCGCTCGGAAACATCCCCGTCGACGTGCATCGATTGGGCGTGGATCTCGCTTCCTTCTCTGCTCACAAGCTCGGTGGCGCCAAGGGGGTCGGAGCCTTGTTCGTGCGCTCTGGTGTACCGGTGGCGGCCCAGCTACACGGCGGGGGCCACGAGCGTGGGCTGCGCTCCGGCACCCTCAACACTCCCGGGGTCGCTGCATTCGGCGCCGCCGCCGAGGTGGCTGCCGAGGAGGTCCACGCCAAGTCCGAGCGACTGCTCAAGCTCCGCGATCGCCTCCTGGAGGGCGTACGCGCCGCCGTTCCCGATGTGGTGGTAAATGGAACTCTCGATGCGCGCGTTCCAGGCAACCTCAACGTGTCGTTCCCGGGCGCGTCGGGCGAGACTCTGCTGTTGTTGCTCGATGCGGCCGGTATTGCGTGCTCGTCGGGATCGGCCTGCCAGTCGGGAGCGCTGGATCCCTCCCACGTGCTGCTCGCGATCGGTCTTCCGCCGCGCCTCGCAGACGCAAGCATCCGCTTCTCCTTGGGCCGCGCCTCTAGTGAGGAGGACGTAAGGGCGGTGCTGGATGCGCTACCGGAGGCCGTGGAGCGGGCCCGCAAAGCGGCATGAGCACCGAACCCCCCCGCCGGCCAAAGGCCGTGGTGGCCCGGGGGTCTGGGGGCGCAGACGGGCTTGGCCGGCGGAGCCCCCAGCGGCCAAAGGCCGTGGTGGCCATGTCCGGCGGGGTCGACTCGTCCGTGGCCGCTGCGCTCATGGTCGAGCAGGGCTATGACGTCACCGGAATCATGCTCAAGCTGTGGCGGCAGGACGAGGCCAACACCGATTCCGGCTGCTGCAGCGTGGGCGCAGCCGATGATGCTCGGCGCGTTGCGGACCTCCTCGAGATTCCCTTCTACGTCCTGAACTTCGCCGAGCGGTTCGAGTCCTCGGTGGTGAGGGACTTCAGATCCGCCTACGCTTCTGGTCGGACTCCCAACCCCTGCGTCCGCTGCAACCAGTGGATCAAGTTCGATGCACTGCTCGAGCGGGCGGAGGTCATGGGCGCGGACGTTCTCGTTACCGGGCACTACGCACGCATCAGAACCGATGACGGCCGTGCCCGCCTCCTGCGTGGAGTGGACGGCAAGAAGGATCAGTCCTACGTGCTCTGGATGCTGACCCAGGAGCGCCTCGCCCGCTGCCGCTTCCCGGTGGGTGGCATGAACAAAGAGGAGACGCGAGCGCTGGCTTCTCGCTTGGGGCTCAGAACTGCGACCAAGCCCGACTCTCAGGAGATCTGCTTCGTGAGAGGAGGCGACCTCGGGGGTTACATCTCCGAGCACATTGCCGAGGCTTCGCACCGGGGGACTGTGATCGATGAGCGCGGCAGTGTGGTGGGCGAGCATCACGGCTTTGGCCGTTACACCGTGGGGCAGAGAAAGGGCCTGGGGGTGGCGCTGGGGAGGCCTGTGTACGTGACCTCGATCGACGCCTCTTCGAACCGAATCGTGGTGGGGGAGCGGGGTGACCTCGAGGTCGTCTCGGCTCGTCTCGAGGAAGTCAGCTACGTCGGGTCCGTTCCGAGTCGTGGCGAGCGCGTGCTGGTCCAGCACCGGGCACACGGGGACGTAACCCCCGCACGCGTGACCACCGGTGCGAACGGAGCCGCACAGCTCCTTTTCGAGCGCGTGGTCGAAGCTGTGGCCCCGGGCCAGTCGGCGGTCCTCTACTCGGAGGCGGACCCCGACGAGCTCGTGGGAGGGGGCATCGTCGCGGCAACCGAGGCCGCGTGAGCACCGAAGCTGAGCCTCACAACCGCCTCGTCAAGGACGAGTTCGAGCGGGCCGCCGAGGGTTTTGCCGAACGAACCGCACACCGCTTCGATGCCCTCGGGGTCGTGGAGTTCTCCCGGCTCGAGCAGGGAGAGGTGGTCGCGGAGGTGGGGGCGGGGACCGGCAACTTTCTGGCTCTCTTCGAGAAGGGCGCCGGGCTTCTGGTTGCGCTCGATCTGACTCCCGGGATGCTGCAGGTGGGCCGGCGCAAGCACTCCGTTATCGAGGCGGTGGCCTGCGACGGCGCGGCCCTTCCGCTCCGCGACCGCTGTATCGACCTCGTCTGCAGCGCCCAGGCCTTGCACCATATGAAAAAGCCGGTCCCCGTCGTCGCGGAGATGCGGCGTGTTGCGAGGGACTCGGGACGTGTGTTGATCGTGGATCAACTGGCCCCCGAGCGCTACGAACAGGCCAGGGCTCTCTACGAGCTGGAAGTCCTTCGGGATCCGAGCCATGCGGCGAGCCGTCCCGCGTCCGCGTTTCGAACCATCGTGCTCGCCGCCGGCCTCGCGATCCTCGATGAGCGAACAGTGTCCCAGCAGACACGCTTCTCCGAATGGATGTGGCCGGGCGAGTTCCCCGAAGAGCGCATCGAGACCGTGCGAGCGTTCATCGCCGCCCGGGGGCACGAGACCGGCAAAGGCTTCGAGCGTGACGACGACGACTGGGTCTTCACGAGACAGCGCATCATGCTTCTCGCCGGAAGAGCCTGATCGGTAGCTTTGCGTATTGGCCCTGCCAGGTTATTCCTCTAGTCTTCAATCATCGCCTCTGGGCGGCATCAGAAGGTGGGGGTACGAGTCGAAGCTGGCTCGTCGAACAGGGAGCCCGAAAGGGCTCCCTTTTCGCGTCGGGGTTCGGCGTCGCCTGTGCTGAGAGAATGACCGGGTGGAGGAGGTATGAAAAAGAGTGACTCAGGAGGCAGCTCGGCACCGCGCGCCGAGGAGCTTCGCAAGGAGATCGACCACCACTCCTACCGTTACCACGTCCTCGACGATCCGGAGGTAGCCGACGCCGAGTACGACGCGCTAATGGGGGAGCTCATCGCTCTCGAGGAAGCCAATCCCTCACTGGTCGTCCCCGAATCCCCCACGCAGCGCATCGGCGCGCCGCCCTCGGGCCTGTTCGACCCGGTCGAGCACCCCACGAGGATGATGTCGCTGGACAACTGCTTTTCGCTCGAGGAGCTGCTCGCGTGGGGGGCGCGCGTGGAGAAGGGCATCGGGTTGCCGGACTCTTACGTCACCGAGCTCAAGATGGACGGCGTGGCCGTCAACCTCGTCTATCGCGACGGCCGACTCGACACCGGGGCGACCCGGGGCGACGGGCGAACGGGCGAGGACATCACATCGAACCTCAAGACGATTGCTTCTATCCCCCTGCGGCTTCGGGGCGAGCCGCTTACGGTGCTCGAGGTCAGAGGCGAGGTCTTCATGCCGCTGCGTGACTTCGCCAAGGTGAACGAGGGCCTCGAGGAGCGAGGTGAGCGCCTCTTCTCCAACCCCCGCAACGCCGCCGCCGGCTCCCTGCGGCAAAAGGACCCCAAGGTCACCAGTCAGAGGAACCTGGCGCTGATCATCCACGGCGTGGGGCGGGCCGAGGGCGTTCGCTTTCGCACCCATTCGGAGGCTCTCGAGGCGGTGCGTGGCTGGGGGCTCAGGACCAACTCCGAGAATCGCCGGCTCGCCGATCTCGACGAGGTCTACCGTTTCTGCTCTCACTGGGCCGAGCATCGTCACGACGTCGACTACGAGATCGACGGGATCGTTACGAAGGTGGACTCGATCGCTCAACAGGACGAGCTGGGGTTCACCTCTAAGGCGCCTCGCTGGGCGATCGCCTACAAGTTCCCTCCGGAGGAGCGCACCACGCATCTCAACGACATCCAGGTACACATCGGACGGACGGGTGCGGCAACGCCCTTTGCCCGGCTCGAACCCGTCTTCGTGGGGGGCGTCACCGTGTCGACGGCGACTCTGCACAACGAGGACGAAGTCGCCCGCAAGGACGTCCGGATCGGCGACACGGTGATCGTACGTCGCGCGGGCGACGTGATTCCCGAGGTGGTGGGGCCGGTTCCGTCGCTGCGCACGGGGGACGAGCGGCTCTTCTCGATGCCGAAGACCTGCCCTTCGTGTGGCTCCGACATTGTGCGGCCGGAGGGCGAGTCGGTGGCCCGCTGCGTGGGGATCGACTGCCCGTCGCAACGAATAGAGCGCATTTTTCACTTCGCGGCCCGTGGCGGGATGGATATAGAAGGCCTCGGTTACCAGACGATCTACGCGCTCATCACAAAAGGCTTTCTCGAGGACCCGGGCGACATCTACTCGCTCTCAAAGGACCAGCTCCTCGAGCTGGAGGGCTTCGCCGAGAAGTCGGCGTCGAACCTGTCGGAGGGAATCGAGAAGTCGAAAAAGAGGCCGCTGGCGAACCTCCTCATAGCTCTGAGCATCTTCCACGTGGGGAGCGCGGCGGCCGAAGAGCTGGCTGCGGAGGCCGGGTCTCTGGAGCGCCTCCAGGAGATGAGCTACGAGGACCTGGTGGCGATGGAAGGAATAGGGCCGGTCATCGCTGCATCGGCCATCACTTTCTTCTCCCAGGAGCGCAATATCGAAGTCCTCGACAAGCTGCGCCGGGCGGGCGTCAACACCAAGGGTGAGCGCCGGGACCGGAGCGGGCCGCTCGAGGGCCAGACGTTCGTTCTAACCGGGTCGCTGGAGCACTACTCGCGCCAGGAGGCGCAGGCGGCGATCGAGAATCGCGGAGGCAGGGTGACCTCGAGCGTGTCAAAGAAGACCGGTTACGTGGTCGCGGGGGAATCTCCGGGCTCGAAGCTGGATAAGGCCGAAAGTCTGGGGATCGAGATCCTCGACGAAGCGGCGTTTGAAGAGCTGCTCGGGTCCTGAAGCCGGCCCGGTAACACCCAGCAATGAGGTTCTGCCATGCGACTGTCGGAGCCACCATGTGCCGGTCCGCAGTCTGGACCTGAAGTCCCGCACAAAGAAGATCGGCGCAGGAGTGTTCCTGCGCCGATCTTCTGTTTTTGAGCTGTTGCCGCCACCCGCTTGTCTTGCGAGACGCCCGGTGGACCAGGCCCGGGACGAGGGACGGCGGTGAACCGGTGTGGATTCTGCCCGTGGCCCAAACCAATGGCCAGAACCCGAAATCGAGGCTTAGACCACTAGCAGCCGGTCACCTCGCGAGGTCCGTCGGATCTATCACTCAGTGTGGACCACCTCCTTTCTCGCGTGCCTCAATGTTAACCACAAACGGGACCGTAGGTGGCGCGATTCCTCTAATTCGGATGGGAGTCGTGGGGTAGCGTGCCCGCATGGGAGTCGGTGAGCGGGCGCCTGGGAGTGAAGCCGAGATCGTTTTCGAGCTACCGGTCGAGCGAGGCAAGGTTCGGGAGTTCGCTCTGGCGGTCGCAGAGGACAACCCCATCCACTACTACGTCGAAGAGGCTCGGAAACGAGGGCTGCCCGACATCGTTGCTCCCCCGACGTTCACGGTCACACAGATGTGGCAGGTCCCGCGCGAGGAACGAGAGCGTCGTCTCGGCGCCAACCTGGCGTACGAGCGCGTGCTGCACGGTGAGCAAGAGTTCTTCTACCAGCGGCTTCCGGTGGCCGGCGAGGTTCTCACAGGGCGGATGCGGATTGCTTCCGATATCTCCAAGCAAGGGCGCCGGGGCGGCGTGATGCGAGTGGTGACTTACGAGTCGGTCTTCACCGACGCGTCGGGCGCCGAGGTGCTCAGAGCCCTCTACACGCTCATGGAGCTGCCTCCCCCGTGAGCGTTCCGTTCGACTTGCGACTCGAAGACGTGTTCTCCGGCATGGAGCTCTCGGAGGTGGTGTTCGGGCCTGTGGAGCGCGCCGACATAGTCCGCTACGCGGGCGCGGCCGGGGACTTCAATCCCATCCACATCGATGATGCTTACGCACAGGGGGCCGGGGCGCCCACTGCTTTCGCCATGGGCATGCTTCCGGCCGGCTACCTCGCTCACGCCGTTAGTGACTGGTTCGGAGGGCCACAACACCTGAGGCGCTTTCGCGTCCGCTTCCTCACGAGGGTGTGGCCGGGGGACGAGATCGTCTGCTGGGGACGAGTCGACGAGATCGAGGGACGCCTGGTGAAGGTGCGCTTCGAGGCAGATCGCCGGGGGCCGGGGCCCCGGGAGCTCGAGCTGCCCGAGCGCGAGCCCGCCCTCAGCGGCGACGCCGACGTCGAGCCTGCCTGAAGATGGGGCTGAATCAAGCACTCACCGGCAAGCGCTACGACGGCGGCGGCTACGAGGTCACCCCCGAAGCCGTCGCCCGCTATGCCGAGGCCACCAACGATTTCAACGAGCGCTATCGCGGCCCTGACCCCGTAGCGTCGCCTGTGTTCGGCATCGTGCCCGCCTTCCCCACGATCATGAATGTGGCCCGCGATCCCGAGCTCGGAGCGGACCTGCTCCGGTTGGTCCACATCTCAGAAGAACACGTCATCCACCGCCCCCTGCGCGCCGGCGACATCGTGGGGGTGAGCGCCGAGCTCGTCTCCCTCGCGGAGGACGAGACCGGCGAGCACTTCACTATCGAGGTGGAGCTCGAAGTAGATGGAGAGGTCGCCATGCTGGTGCGGGCGACGATGCTCATCCGTGGGGTCGCCGCCCGACGCAGGCGGCGAGCGGCGTCCCCGGGGGCCGCGGGGACGCCCCCAGCGATACTCGGCGAGCGTCCCCTCCGAATCGATGAGGGCCAACCCCGGCGCTATGCAGAGGCGTCCGGGGACCACAACCCGATCCATCTCGACGAGACCACCGCCCGCTCCGCCAAGCTCCCCGGCGTCATCGTCCACGGCATGTGCACGATGGCGATGGCGATGGCGGGTGTGGTGGATGAGCTTGCCGGGGGCGATCCGGGCAGGGTTCGGATGGCGGGCGCCCACTTCGCCAAGCCCGTGTTCCCGGGCCAGGAGCTCCGCTTGCGCTGGTGGCGGTCGGAGGACGGCTACGAGTTCGATGTGGTCAATCGGGCGGGGGTGTCGCTGCTCCGCGGCCGGGCTGGTTTCTAGAGGCCCACGCAGTTGAAGTTCGCCGTTTTCCAGGCCACCAGAGCCACGCCCAGCGCGATGACGAAGGCCAGCGAGGCCACGTCCACGAGCGCACCTCGCCGCCCCTTGGAAGCGTCGAATCCTGCCCCCACCATGATGCCGCCGGCGAGGCCTCCGAGGTGGGCGAGATTGTCGATGCCGGGGACGATGAAGCCGAAGGCGACGTTGATCATCACCAGGATCGTGATGCTCTTGAGGTAGCCACGGACGAACGCAGAGCGCCTTCGGTTGTAGAGGTACATCAGCAGGGCTCCGACGACCCCGAAGATGGCACCCGACGCCCCCACGCCGAGAGCCGGGCAGGGCCCGAACGAGTAGGAGGCCGCGCCGCCG
Source organism: Actinomycetota bacterium (assembly GCA_013695465.1). Taxonomy (GTDB): domain Bacteria; phylum Actinomycetota; class CADDZG01; order CADDZG01; family WHSQ01; genus JACDAL01. Next base: position 8,298 of record JACDAL010000180.1, read on the forward strand.
AGAAATCCTGCTACCACGAACAAGCCCACGAACCGGGGGGTGCCGAAGGCACGCTCGACCTCGGGCCCGTAGATCCACAAGACGTACATGTTGAGTCCGATATGCCAGAGCGAGCGCGGCGCATGGAGGAGCATGGGGGTGAGCAGGCGCCACCACTCCCCAGCGGCGATGGCAGGCTGAAAGGAGCCGAGGGAGCGAATGATGCCGGGGTTGAAGGTCTCCACGAACCAGAAGAAGACGCACACCGCGATGATCACCATCGTCGCCGGCGAGCTGGCGGCCCCCACCGAGCGCACCTTGCGCTGTGAGCGCCGAGCCTCGGCCACGCACTCGGGGCAGTGCTGGCCCACCGACGCGGGGATGGCACAGCGGCCACAGATGGGGCGCTCGCAGCGGGAGCAGCGGAGCCTCGTGGGCGTGTCCGGGTGGCCGTAGCAGTAGGTCTGCTCGGCGTTATCCAGCGTCTGCTCGGGAATCTCTGAGGCCACGCTCTCGCTCTCGTCGCGGTGTCGTTGACCCGGCCTGTGGTGAGTGTCCTATCCGGCCGACTCTCTCCAATCGTCCCACAATTCGTGCCAAAAGCGACGCCGCCTAGTACTCCGCCCCGGAAAACGGGGTGCGCACCGAGAGCGTCAATGCGACACGATTCAATCCCAGTTCCGACCTCGGCGGAGCCGCTTCGCCAGGAGCGAGCGCTGCGTAACTGAAAGGTACGTGAGCGGAGACACACCGCGAGCGGGATGCAGGGGGGCTCGAATGGCACCGTACTTACGGTGAGGTGTATCAGGGTGGGAGGAATGCTACGAGTAGCAACCTTCAACCTACATGCCTGCGTGGGCGACGACGGGGTGCTCGACGTCGAGCGCGCGGCTCGAGACATCGGGCGCACCGGCGCTTCATTTCTCGCCCTTCAGGAGCTCGATCGCGGCCTGGTTCGCTCGGGTCGCATCGATCAGCCTGCCGAGATAGCCCGCCTCACCGGCCACGATGTGCGCTTCTTTCCCACGCTTGGGCGGGGTCGAGGCGACTACGGCTTCGCCGTTGCCGCGACGCCGGCGATTTCCGAGGAGACCTTCGTGGAGCTGCCGCGCCCCGGTGACGAGGAGCCTCGCGGAGCGGCCGTGGTCGTCTGGCGGCAGATCACGCTGATCGCAACCCACCTCGCCTGGCAGCGGCAGGTCGCAGCACTTCAGGTGCAAGCGCTGGCGGACTTGGCCGCCACCGCCACGCCCCCCGTGGTCGTCCTCGGCGACCTCAACTTGCGGCGGGCGAGCCTTGCCCCCCTGCTGCGCCTGGGTTTTCATGCGGGGCGTCGGGTGGGGACCTACAAGAGTCCGGGGGTCCGCTCGCAGATCGATTACATCCTGGCCGGGCCCGGCCTCCAGCTCCGGGGTTTGTGGGCGCAGGAATCGAGGGCGTCGGACCACCTCCCCCTCGTGGCCGACCTAAGAAGCTCTTTTCCTGAGGGTCGCCCCGACCCGAATTTGCGCCCCCAACCACCCCCCGATTAGTCACGGCCGCAAAGGTGGCTCGCGGGCCTCCGGGCGCGGTACTGGAGTGTTTGCTGTTAACTCATGTGTTTTTTGTTATGTTTGACGCGTCGATCTCCCGGGGCTTGGAGGCGCATCGTGCTCACCGTTGCAAGAAAAATCGCAGTTCTGCTCTCACTCGCGCTGTTGCTGGTCGCCTGCGGACGCTCAGACGCCGTCGTCGACGCCACCCGAACCTCGTCGGCGGCGCGCGATACGGCCGCGGAGGCGCTGGCGCGCGTAGCGGAGCTCGAGGCCGAGGTGTCGCAGCTCCAGATCCTCTCGGACCGGGCCGAGTCCGGCGCCGAGAAGCTTTCCAACCAACTCTCCTCCGACGCGGCGGAGGACCGACAAGCCGTCAAGGCCCGCTTCTCCGCGCTCAAAGAGGCTGTGGGAAACGTCAAGACGTCGCTGCGAGAGGCGTTCGATGCAGCCGAGGCCGCCGGGCGGCGCGCAGAGAACGCGACCCTGGCCTCGGACGCTCTGGAGCGAGCGGTAGCGGTCCTTGAAGAGAGGCTCGACTACCACCTCAAGCATTCGAGGCGCTGATGTCCCGGCTCATGCAGGACCTCGTCGGGCAGACACTGTCCGGCCGCTACCGGCTCATCTCACGTCTATCTACGGGGGGCATGGGCGAGGTCTATCGAAGTCACGATGTGCTCCTGGACCGATCGGTGGCGGTCAAGGTGCTGCATCCCTCGCTGGCACACGACCCCGAGCTCGTGGAGAGGTTCAAGGATGAGGCCCGAGCGGCGGCTCGCCTCACCCACCCCAACATCGTTGCGGTCTACGACTGGGGCTCGACCGATGATCAGACCTACTACATGGTCATGGAGTACGTGGCCGGCAACGACCTGCGCGATGTGCTGGTGGCGCGCAGCTCTCTGGAGCCGGCGCAGGCGGCCGACATCATGGCAGCGGTGTGTGACGCGTTGGCCGCCGCCCATGCCGGCGGTCTCGTGCACAGGGACGTGAAGCCCGAGAACATTCTCATCGCCCGCGACGGGACCGTGAAGGTTGCGGACTTCGGCATTGCGGTCGTAGCCGACGCCGACCGAACGGGGCCGGGAGGGGGAATTCAAGGGACCCTGCGCTATCTATCGCCCGAGCAGGCACAGGGCTTTGAGGCGTCGTGGGCGTCCGACGTCTGGGCCTCCGGAGCCGTTCTCTCTGAGCTACTCACCGGCCTGCCCCCTTCCCACGGCGCAGGGGCGGATCTGCTGGCTCGGCGCGCCGAAGAGCAGCCTGTTGCGCCTTCTCGACTGGCTCCCCAGGTGCCTTCCCAGCTCGACGAGATCGTGCTGAAGGCGTGCGCCCTGGACCCCTCCCGCCGCTTCGAGGACGCCTCCTACATGGCCCATGCGTTGAAGCGAATCTCGGTGCGCTCACTACCCGATGCGCCCTCGCTGGATTCGCTCGTCGCCGAGCTGACCGGGGAGATCAACATCACTGCGGCCCGCGGCCCCCGCACTCGCCGCCGGCGCAAGGGGCGAATCAGGAGATTCTTGTGGGGCCTGCTAAAACTCATGCTGCTGTTAGTGGTGCTCGCCGTCGTCGCACTGGGCGGCGCGCGGGCGGCGCCGTTCCTGTTCGGTCCCGCCACCGTGGAGGTTCCGGAAGTGACGGGGCTGCGCCTGGCGGTGGCGGCCCAGCGGGCGGATGTCTTGGGGCTCGAGGCGCGCATTGCCGAGCGTCGCCGTGTTCCCTCGACGCCTCGCAACCGAGTCATCGCCCAGTCCCCGAGCGGAGGGAGCGTCAAAGAGGGCACCGTGGTGTCGCTGGTGGTGTCCGCGGGGCCTCCTCTGAAACAGGTCCCCCCACTGGTCGGAAAGAGCCGATCCGCCGCAGAGCGGTCGTTGGAGCGAGCAGGCCTGGTCGTGGGAAGGACGAGCGAGCGCTATTCCTCGGAGAAAGCGGGGGCCGTCGCCGTCCAGATCCCGGCCGGAGGCCTCCTGGAGCTGGGCGACGAGGTCGCGCTGGTAATCAGCAAAGGGCCCCGCCCACGAGAGGTCCCCGCGATCGCCGGTCTCGACATCGACAAGGCCGCCAAGCAGGTCAAGGCGGCGGGTTTCGTGGTCACCCTGTCCAAGGACTATTCCGAGGAGGTTGCCAAGGGTAAGGCCGCCGAAACCCGTCCTGCCGGCCCCCTGCCGGCGGGCAGCGAGGTCGAGTTGGTGTTGTCCCTTGGCCCCCGTTTCGAGGTGCTCGACATGCCGGATGTACGCGGGCTTAGCGCGGCCGAAGCGGTGGCCAGCCTCGAAAGCTCCGGGCTCAGGGGTCGCACAGTGGACTCGTGCGGGGGCGGGGGAGTCGTTGCCGACACCGACCCGATTGCGGGGACGCCAGTGCGCGAGAATGACGTGGTCGCGCTGTTCCTCTGCTGAGGTCCGGGCGGCTCGGAGAGGTGTGTTTCATCATTCTGTGAGCACCTTCCATGCCCTGAGCGTCTCCGAGAGCCGCGGCGTGCAGTCGAGCGTGGAGACCTCCTCCAGCGGTACCCAGCGCGCCACGGCGGCATCCTCCCCCGCCGTGGGTCCGGCCGCCCCGCCCACCGCTTCGCCGATGTAGTCGAGCACCACGTAATGGGTGTCGCCGAGGACTTCGTAGACGCCGAGGAGATCAGAGACTTTCACTTTCAACCCGGTCTCCTCCAGCACCTCCCTCGCCGCCGCCTCCGCCAAGCTCTCGCCGTGCTCGAGCCGGCCTCCGGGCAGCGACCACAGCCCCTTGGCGGGCTCCTTGCCACGGCGCACCATCAGCAGGGCCCCGTCCCGCACCACCACGCAACCCACCCCCACGAACGGCCCCTGCTTCACGGGGGGATGCTACCCGCGTTCCTTGAGCCACCTAAAGGCGCCCCCCCCGCGAACACGGGCCCGATTACGCTCACGCCATGGCATCAGTCTCCGTCCCTTCCTCTTCTTGGGCCCTGCTCGCAGTGGGGGTTGGTGCCGCCTCCACCGCCGCAATCCTCGTGCGCTATGCCTCCGATGCCGAGCCGCTGGCGCTGTCCTTCTGGCGCTGCGCCGGTGCTGCGGTGGGCCTGGCCCCGTTCGCAATACGCCGGCTGGTCGCCATGGGTGCCCCGACCCGCCTTCCCGCTTTCTCCGGGTTGTTTCTCGCGTTCCACTTTGCGACTTGGATCACTTCGTTGCGGCTCACGACGGTGGCGGCCTCCTCGCTGCTGGTCACGACCACACCGATCTTCGTGGCGTTGGCGGCCTGGCTGCTGTGGAGAGAACGGCTGCCCTCCAGGGCCTGGGCGGGCATCGGCGCAGCGGTCGTGGGAGTTGCGCTTGTGGGCGGCGGGGGTCTGGGCGGCTCCTCCCTGTTGGGAAACTCGCTCGCGCTCGCCGGAGGCGCCGCCGCCGCCGGCTACGCCATGACCGGCCGCAGCGCGCGTCTAGTGATGGGGACGCTCGAGTACGCGGTCATCGCTTATGCGGCGGCCGCGGCCGCCCTGCTTGTCGCCTGCCTCGCCACCGACGCGGCCCTGTGGGGCTACGACGCCGCAACCTGGGCCGCTGTGGCCGGCCTCGTCGCCGGCCCCCAGCTCCTCGGCCACACCCTCATCAACTTCGCCCTCAGAGACATCGACGTGGTCTCGGTCTCGATCTCGATCATGGCCGAGCCGGTCATTGCCACCGTACTTGCGCTGCTGCTGTTGAAGGAGGCGCCGCCGCCCCTGGTGGTGCCGGGAGGGCTGCTGTTGCTGGCCGGTATATACGTCGTCTTGACCTCTCAGGCGGCCGAGCGTACGTGAAGCTCCAGCACGCCCGCGGAGTCCTGAGCCTCGATCGTTGTGCTGTCATGGGCATCGTCAACCGCACCACGGACTCGTTCTACGACCCCGGGCGAATGAAGCTCGAGGAACGTGTGGCCCACGGCCTCGATCTGTGGCGGCAGGGTGCGTTGGTCCTCGACGTCGGCGGAGTCAAGGCCGGTCCCGGCCCCGAGATCGACGAGTCGGAGGAGCTTCTGCGGGTGATCCCGCTGGTGTCAGAGCTCGCCTCCCGCTGCGATGCGCTCATCTCGGTTGAGACGGGCCGGGTGCGAGTTGCGGAGGTTGCGCTCGAGGCGGGGGCCG
>JACDAL010000004.1 GCA_013695465.1 Actinomycetota bacterium
AAGGCGAAGACGATCGAGAAGTACATGGGCAAGGACTTCACTGTCCTCGCCTCCATGGGCCATGTCCGCGACCTACCCAAGTCCGATTTCGGTATCGATATCGACGGCGGCGTCCACCTTCGCTACCAGGCCCTGGGGCAAGCCAACGCTAAAAAGGCCATCGCCGCCATACGCAAAGCGGCGAAGGAGAGCGAAACTGTGTGGCTTGCCCCCGACCCCGACCGCGAGGGCGAGGCCATCGCCTGGCACGTCGCCGAGCTGATCAAGCTCCCGGCGGGCAGGACGCGGCGGGTCTCTTTCAACGAGATAACCGAACGGGCCGTCACCGCCGCTTTCGGCAGCCCCCGGTCGATAGACATGGACCTCGTCGATGCGCAGCAGGCTCGCCGGGCGGTGGACCGCATCGTGGGCTACAAGCTCTCCCCGCTGCTGTGGCGAACGGTGGGCCCCAACCTCTCGGCGGGACGGGTTCAGAGTGCCGCCTTGCAGCTCGTGGTCATCCGAGAGCGGGAAATACGCGCCTTCGAGCCACGCGAGTTCTGGGATATCACCGCTTCGCTCGCGACGGCCGCGGGTTCTCGTTTCGTGGCTGCGCACCCCTATTCGGAGAAGGACAAGTTCAACCTCGCAACCGAAGAGCTGGCCTCCGAGATCGTCGAGCGAACCAGGCCCGGCCCCTGGACGGTGTCGGCCGTCCGCAAGACCGAGCGGACGCGGAAGCCGCCCGCCCCGTTTAGAACCTCGACCCTGCAGCAGGCGGGCTCGAGCAGCCTTGGCTTTCCGACCTGGAAGACCATGAGAGTCGCCCAGGCCCTTTACGAGGCGGGCCACATCACCTATATGAGGACGGACTCCACCAACCTGTCTCAGGATGGCCAGGCGGAGATCTCAGAGGTCGTAAGGGAGCGCTTTGGCCCTCGCTACCACCAGGCTCGCAAGTTCGCAGCGAAATCGAAGGGCGCCCAGGAGGCGCACGAGGCCATTCGGCCCGCCTCGGCGGCGCGCGCCCCTGAGGCCCTCGCCTCCGAGCTGGAGCGCGACTCTCTCAGGCTCTACGAAATGATCTGGCAGCGAACGATGGCCTCTCAGATGTCCGACGCGGTCTACGACGCCACCTCGGTGGATGTCCTATCGGGCGGCGTCACCTTCCGCGCCACCGGACAAATCCTCAAGTTCGACGGTTACCTGAAGGTCTATCTGCATCGGCGCGACGACGAGCCGGAGGAGGCGGAGGGGCTGCTCCCGGATCTCGAGGAAGGCCAGACGCTCACGCTCCAGGCAATCGAGCCCGAACAGCACTTCACGCAGCCTCCGCCTCGCTACACGGAAGCGACGCTGGTGAAGGAGATGGAGCGACTCGGCATCGGGCGGCCGTCTACCTACGCCCCCACGGTACAGGTGCTGTCCAACCGCGAATACGTGCGCTCGGAGAGCCGGAGGCTCCATCCGACCGCACGAGGCGAGGTCGTGGTCGAGCTCCTCGAGGCTCATTTTCCCGAGTTCGTCGATCCCGATTTCACCGCTCGGATGGAAACCGAGCTAGACGACATTGCCGAAGGCGAGAAGAAGATGGTCCCTGTGGTGAGGTCCTTCTTCGAGTCCTTCTCGGCCCTCGTCGAAGAGCAGCAGGACAAGATGAGCCGGCCCGAGCGGGCAACCGACAAGGTGTGCCCCGAATGTGGTCGCCCGGTGGTCGAGAAGTTCGGAAAGCACGGGATGTGGTTCTTGTCCTGCTCCGGATTCCCCGAATGTAGATGGTCGCAGCAGCTGGATGAGTCCGGCGAGCCGCTCCCCGAACCCGAGGCAACGGGCGAGCGCTGTCCCCGCTGCGAGGCCGAACTGGTCACCAAGACCGGCCGCTTCGGCCCCTTCATCGGTTGCTCGAACTATCCGGACTGCAAGTACATCAAGAAGGAGCCGCCCAAGGAGACGGGCGAGCCGTGTCCAGATTGCGGCGAGCCTTTGGTCGAGCGGCGAGGCCGCTTCGGCCCCTTCGTCGGTTGCTCCACCTACCCCAAGTGCCGCTACATCAAGAAGGAGAAGCGGGAAGCAACCGCCGGGGGTGGCAAGAGCAAGGGGTCGAAGGCCAAGACCACCTCCAAGAAGACCACGAGGAAATCCACCGCCAAGTCCACCAAGAAGAAGACCGCGGCCAAGAAGACTTCGAAGAAGTAGGGGCCTGGGTCCTCGGGCCCTGGCCCCATCCGGTACTCAGACGAGCGCAACCCGCTCCTGAGTACGATTCCGCCGCACTTCAGAGCGCGCGGCGACGTGATCGACTCGCGCTCGGTTCGGCACCCGCCCCTCAGACCCAAACGCCCTCAGTCCGCCGCCCCTCGGACCCCCCGCCCCCGGTGGACGCCGGTTACCTCCCGGTCCACGGATGGTCGCCGCCTGTCTCTAAGATGGGTGGGCCACCAAGCTAGGAGGAATCATCCAGGAAGCTCCCGATAGGAGCGGTCTTCACGTCGTTACCGCCTCCGGGCAGGAGGCCGGTTACGCGGCCCTGTTCCGCAACGGCACCTTCGTCCGCTTCTTCTCGGCCCAGGCGGTCTCGAGCCTCGGCGACTGGATCGGAGTCATCGCCATCGCGGTGTTCGCCCAAACTCGCTTTGGAACGATCGCCGTTGGGGTGGTGATGATGGCACGGGTCCTCCCCGGCTTCCTTGTGGGGCCGCTGGCCGGGGTCTTGGCGGATCGCTGGGACCGCAAGAAGACCATGGTGGCCGCCGATCTCGGCAGGGGCCTGCTCGTCTTCTCCCTCCCGTTCGTCCCCAACCTCGCTTACTTCATCGTCGTTTCCGCACTCCTGGAGTCGCTGACTCTTCTGTGGGGGCCTGCCAAGGACGCTTCGCTTCCGCATTTCGTCGAGCGCGCCCAGCTCACTCACGCCAACTCCCTGTCGTTGATCGCAATTTATGGACCGTGGCCGCTGGCTTCCATCCTGTTCGCCTCGCTGGCCGGTTTGGGGTCTTTCGTCGGCGATCACGTCGAGGTAATGCGGGGACTCTCGGACAACCCCGAGGCGATGGCGCTGTGGGTCGACGCGCTCACGTTCGCGTTCTCAGCCGCCATGATATCGACGCTTGCTATTCCTTCCTCCAAGACCGGGGCGGGCCGGTTCGATCTGAGGGCGGTGAAGCGGGACCTAATCGAAGGGCTGCAATTCGTCGCCGCTCACAAGCAGGTCCGTCCGTGGATGCTCGGCATCGCCATCACCTTCACAGCTGCGGGGGGCGTGTTTTCGCTCGGACCCGAATTCACCACCCAGATTCTGGATTCGGGTCCCAGTGCCTACGGGTTCATCATCGGGTCCTTCGGAGGCGGAATGCTTGTTGGGCTGATCGCCTCGGGCTTTCTAGCCAAGCACCTGAGCAAAGACGTGCTGTTCTCCTCGAGCGTGATCCTGTTGGGGGTGGGGCTCATCCTGCTGGCAAGCATGAGCAGCGTCGGTGCCGTGGTGCCGATCGCTGCTGCGCTGGGCTTTTTCGGAGGAGTTGGCTACTCGGTCGGCTACGCGCTCATACAGGAGACCAGCGAGGAGGAGTTGCGGGGCCGGACGTTCGGGGCCGCGTACACGCTCATTCGCATCGGAACCCTAATCGGGCTCGGCGTCTTTCCTCTCATCGCCGGTGCGATTGGTGACAACACGGTGGACCTGGTGGGCGGTGCCACTCTGGCCCTTCCCGGGAGCCGAGTCACGTGGTGGATCGCCGGGCTTCTTGTGATTGGAGGTGGCATTCTGTCGACTACCGCCATTGGGGCACGCCGTTCTCCGGGAGCCCTACAGGCGGTGCGCAACTCCTTCTTCGTGGTCTTCGAAGGAGGCGAGGGGGCGGGAAAGAGCACCCAGATGGCAGCCTTCGTGAAGTGGCTCCAGTCGCGCGGTGACGACGTGGTCGTGACCAGGGAGCCGGGTGGAACTCGCCTCGGAGAAAGGCTCAGGGAGGTCCTGCTGGACACCTCTTCGAGCCTCGACGCACGCGCCGAGGCGCTTTTGTTTGCCGCCGACCGTGCCCAGCATGCCGCCGAGGTGATCAAGCCGGCGCTGGCCAAGGGGAGGATCGTTGTCTCCGATCGCTTCCTTGACTCTTCGCTCGCCTATCAAGGGCTGGCGCGAGGCTTGGGGCTCAAGGAGATCTACGAGCTGAGCTCGTGGGCCACGGGCGGATTGATGCCAGACCTCGTCTTCTTGCTGACCGTCGACCCCGAGACCGGCAAGGCGCGCCTGTCCGGCGAGCGCGATCGCCTCGAGATGGAGGGCGACGACTTTCACGACAGGGTGGCGGACGCCTACCTCGAGCTCAGCACCAAGTTCACCGACCGCTTCGTAGTGCTCGATGGAACCCGCTCTGCTTCCCAGGTGCACGCCGATGTCGTGGCCGAGTTCGAAGTGCGCTCAGCCGGACGCGTCGTTGCGCCCGGACGGAGCTACCAGGCTGCTCCCGGACCCGTCCCTCGATGAGTGTGTGGGGCGGCCTGGACCCGGGACGGGCCGTCGAAGGCCTCCAACGCCAGCTGGCCCAGGGAGAGATATCTCACGCGTGGCTTCTCTCCGGACCGTCGGGCGCGGGAAAGGGGGCGGTGGCAGATGCCATGGCGGCGGCGCTCAACTGCCTCGACCAGCCGCTCCGTGGTTGCAGCAAGTGCTCTCCGTGCCGACGGGTGTTGAGCCGGGCGCACCCGGACGTCCACCGGGTAGTGCCCGAGGGCTCCGTCATTGCCGTCGACGCCATCAGGGATGGAGTGGTACCCGAGGCCACGCGTTCGCCATTCGAGGGCAGATACAAGGTGTTCGTGCTCGAGCAGGCCGAGCTCATGAACGAAGCGGCGCAGAGCTCGCTCCTGAAGACGCTGGAGGAACCTCAGCCCGACACGGTGTTCATCCTCTTGTCCCATGCCGAGGAGGAGATTCTCGAGACGATTCGCTCCCGCTGCCGCATCGTGCGCCTCGAACCCACCTCGGAGCGGCATCTGGTCGCGCTGCTCGAGCGGGAGGGGGCATCGGCCGAGACCGCCCTCACGGCGGCACGGCTCTCGGAGGGAGACGCGGGGGCCGCCCGGCGCTTGGCCTTCGATGCCTCCGTTGGCGAGCGCCGATCCCTGTGGCTGTCTATTCCACGCCGCCTGCGGGCAGCGACCGATGCAATCGATGCTGCCTCCGAGATCCTGGATCAGGCGAGAGCAGCGGGGGCCGCGCAGAAACGGGTGCAAGCCCAGGAGACCAGAGCCCTGGCCGATGTCATCGGCGAGGGCCGCGGAACGGGCACCGCTCGCAACGCTTTGGCTCTGCGGCATCGTCGCGAGCAGCGCCACGCCGAAGAGGCGGTGCTGGGAGAGGCCCTCGGCACCCTGGCGGCGTTCTACCGCGACGTCGTAGCGGTTCGCAGAGGCTCATCCGCCTCTGTGGCAAACCTCGACCGGATCGACGAGCTTCAAGAGTGGACCCGGTCCTCAGTCTCGGATGGTGCGCTGTTGTGCGCAGTCGAACGGCTGATCGTCGCAAGAGCGGCTCTACTGAGCAACGCCAACGTCCTGCTCGCGCTTGAGGCTGCGCTCGCCGAGGTCACCCGGCTCACGCAGCCTCACGAGCACTTTTCCGAAAGCGTCTGGTGACGCGGCCCTATCTTTTCTCGCAGCTCTCTTTGTTCTCGCCGTCGTTGCAAAAGTCCGTGCCGCTGCCGCCCGACAGTGAGTCCCTGTCGATGCCGCCCACCCCCCCGTAGAGCCGGTCGTTGCCGTCCCCACCTGAGATTGCATCGGCGCCGCTCCCTCCCCGCAGGATGTCTGGTCCGGCCTCTCCCGACAGCGAGTCCCCGTCGTCGCCTCCCGACAGCAGGTCACCCCCGTCTCCTCCGAAGAGGTCGTCGTGGCCGACGTTGTCGATGAGGCGGTCGGGCCCTTTCCCGCCGAACATGTCGTCGCCGCCCTTGTCGCCGCTCATACGGTCGGCTCCGCCCCCGCCGTAGAGGTTGTCCGAGCCCTTGCCGCTGCAAATTCGGTCGTCCCCCCCGAGCCCGTAGATGGTGTCGTCGCCATCCTTGGTGACGATGACGTCGGCGCGATTGGTCCCGCGGATCACGTTGTTGCCCTCGGTGCCGACCTTGGTTGCGCTCCGGCCGAAGCACGTGGGGCCCTGCTGGGCGGCCGCCACCCCCAGTGCCGAACCCCCGATCAACGCGGCCGCCACGGCGGCCCTTCCATAAGACTTCATGCTGTTAATCACTGTTCCCCCTCACGATCGAGTGACCTAATGGCTACTCCTATCCGATAGGCCAACGACTCGCAAGCCCCTTCGGTCCATCACTACCCAATAAGGGCCGAGACCGACGCCTGTGGCAACGCCTATATTGGACAATCTGGCAGAAAACCCCCTATAGGGCGCAGAACTCCCCTGGCAGGTTCTTTCGCATCGCAGCCTCGACGGGTGAGTTTTACCGGAAATTGGGTAGGCTCTCCAAAGCCAGGCGTAGTCGAATCCGAGGGGAAGACATGAAAGCATCAAGACTCTTATTGAGCTGCGCGATGGCAACTTGCTTGATTTTGGCGACGTTCGTGACGGCTCATGCCGGAACCGTCGTGGGCCTCTGGCACATGGACGAGAACTCGGGGTCCACGATGCAGGATTCCTCGGGTAACGGCAACGATGGAAACCTGACCGACGTGACCCTGGGCCTGCCGGGAGTCTCGGGGACCGCTTACGGTTTCAACGGCAGCACCTCGCTTGCATCGGTGCCGTCCAATGACTCCCTCAATCCCGGGAATGCCGACATCGTGTTGACCGCGCACGTCAAGTTCACCGGGCCCTTCCTCGACGACAGCTACGACATCATCCGTAAGGGCAAGGCTGCCACCACCGGCGGCGAGTACAAGATGGAGATCATGAACTCTGGGCAGCTGAAGTGTCTATTCAAGGGCAACGCCGGCACCGCCGATAAGCTCGGCGGCTCGGGGCAGCCCGCCCTAGCCGACGGTCAATGGCATAAGATTCAGTGCCTCAGGTCCGGTACAACCGTAACCGCAAGGGTGGACGGTTTCTCCTCCTCGGCCAACAAATCGGCCGGCTCGATCGCCAACACCGCTCCCTTGAGAATCGGCGCTAAGACACCCGGCGACGATGTCTACAACGGCGTCATGGACGAGGTCAGCGTCGAGTTCACCCCCTCGGTCGAGCCTACTCCTACCTCTACTCCCCCTCCCAGCGGACAGACCTGTTTCGGACAACCGGCCAGCATCGTGGGCACGTCGGCAGGGGAGACGCTCACCGGCACCGATGGTGACGACGTCATCTACGCAGGCAGCGGCAACGACGTCGTCGAGGGCCTCGGTGGCGACGACCGCCTTTGCGGTGCCAATGGGGCTGACCAAGTTTCGGGCGGCGACGGCAACGACCGACTCGGTGGGGGCGCCGGCGACGACACGGTTACCGACCAGTCGGGAACCGACCTTCTGCAGGGGAATTCGCAGGCCGATAACTTGAATGCGGGGGACGGCCAAGGAGGCGACACGGTCAACGGAGGGCTCGATCCGGACACCTGCGTGGCCGACGCCAACGACAAGGTGTCTGGTTGCGAGACCACAAACCCACCGGCTTAGACCTCTGAGTAGTCGATCGCGCACAGGGGCGCGAATCAACCGCTCCAGGGGAAGGGAGCAGGCGTTAAGTCCATCCCGCGTGGCAACGCGGCCCTGGAAATGGGACTGCTAGACTCGGGGAATGGCAGACATGCTTCCTAACCTCTTGGTCGTCGGTGTGCCGAAGGCCGGTACGTCTTCACTGTTCTTCTATCTTGCTCAACACCCGAGCATTTGCGCATCGGACGAGAAGGAAATCGGATACTTCACTCCTCTGAGGAACCCATCGGGAAAGCTGCTTCCTGTGGAGACTTACGCTAGGCACTTCGCTCACTGTCAGAGTGAACACTATCGGCTGGAGGCCACGCCCTCATATAGTTACGGTGGGGAGCGCGTTGTTGCAGGCATAAAGGATCTGCTGGAGAACCCGCGCATCATCGTCAGTCTGCGGGATCCCGTCGAGCGGCTGTGGTCCGCCTACACCATGCAGCGAACCAAGGGCAAGCTCGACGTCAGCTCTTCATTCGACGAGTACATAACGGTTTGCGAGGAACGCCATCGGATGGGAACCGCCACAGTCGTCGGAGGCCACTATCAGGGACTATCGATCGGTTTCTACGCGAGCTACCTGGGCTTGTGGTTAGGCGCCTTCCCCAAGAGCGCCAGGGTCATCTTTACCGAGGATCTTTTTTCTGATCCCCGTTCTGTCGTGTCCGACATCTGCCGCTGGCTCGAGATCGACACGGATGTGGTGTCCGAATTCGACCATGAGGCGCGGAACACCACCAGGCACGCGCGCAGCCTCGCATTCAGCCGTTTCGTCTGGTCTGCGAAGGAGCGGACGGACGGCCTCCTTCACCGCGCGCCGGTGTTACGGAACGCCGTTCGCAGGGCTTACCTGCGAACGAACACCGGTCGGCTCGATGAGAAACTCGACCCCTCGACTGCGGCCCGCCTCAGGCAGATCTACGCAGCTTCCAACCGAGAAGTGGCCGCCATGCTCAGGGCACATGGTTACGAGCAACTGCCCGGGTGGCTGCAATCGGCCGAGCAGCTCGCCGCTGGATAGGCGCTTCCGGCGACCGGAGAGCCAGGGAGGCTCTTTCTGGAGGCATCTGCGCTAGTCCTCCGGCTTCGCCCTACCTTTGCGGCGAAACCGCCCGGTGAGCGCGTCTATGGCCATCCGGTCTTCGTCGGTGAGGCGCAGGATCAACACCAAACCGACGTAGCTGACGCCGATTACGGCTGCTGCCGCCACTGCGGCAACCGGCCGGAGCCCAAGGCCGATCGCCGGGATCACAAGCTTGGCCAGTCCGAGCGACGCGAGGCCGGCCACCAGCGGCTTCCAGTAGTCAGGACGGTAGGGCCAGAAGCCCAGGATCATGCGGACTTGAACCATTCGGATCAGGTTGCTGAGTGCGACCCCAATTACGCGCGCCAGGCCCGCACCCAGCAGCCCATGGGCCGGGATAAGCCATATTGCGAGAAGGACCTCACCCCCAACCGTCACCACGTTGTTGATCAAGGTCATATGCGCTCGGCCCGCAATGAGCAAGGTTGTTGCGGTAGGGCCGGTACCGAAGCTCAGGAGGTTTCCGATCGAAAGAAGGACAAGAATGACACTCTGATCGACGAAGCTCTTGCCAAAGACGGCCAAGATCTCCTTGGGAAAACCTATCTGGAAACAAAAGAGTGGGAAGCCCAGGGTGAAACTCCACTTCGCAATGCTCTGAAACAGACTCTTAAGTTCCGAAGCACGGTCCTGCAGATACAGGTCGCTGCCCATGGGACCGTAGACTTGGTTCATGGCGAAGATGATGGTCGTCGACATCCCGGCGACTTGCTGACTGGCCACAAAGATCCCAGTACTCGCCAGCGCAGCCAATGAACCCACGAGAATCGAATAGATATCTCTGTGTGACGTAGTTAGAGCTCTCGTGCCCCATGCGGGGAGCGCGAACTTGAGTAGATCAGCATTGTCGACTGGCTTTGTAGGCCCAAGTATGGGGATGCGCCGGTTGAGTGCATAGACCGAGGCGGCGGCGATCACGGCCTCCGCGATCGTTAAACCGACGTAAGCGGAGAACTGCGTCGAGACCAAGACGACCGCCCCGGTAACGAAGATCACTCGGGCGAGAGGTCGGAGTAGGTTGCGCAGGAGGGCTACTTCCCTCATGCTCTTGAAGGCTTGTGTTCCGGCGAGCATGATCTGCTGAATGCCCATGAGCGGCGCCGTTATTCCGGTCAACCTCAGCAGGGGCGCGATGGAGGGATCTTCGAAGAGCTCACGGGCGATCAGCGGTGCGGCGACTATCAACCCCCCGCCGATAACGGTCAAGGCGCCTGCGCTGAGAGCAAAACTAAGGTAAAGAGTTCTTCTAAATCGAGCTTCGTCTCCTTTACCTTGGTAGAAGGAGGCCTGTCTTAAGACGATCCAGTCGGCGCCCAGAATTCCGATCGGCCCTATGGTTCTTGCCAGCGTGAAGGCGAGTGCCCAGGCGCCAAACCCGGAAGTTCCAAGCACACGTGCGAGGATGATGTAGAGGAGCAGTTGTCCTCCGTAGCTGACTACGCCACTAGAGATGAGCAACCCGGTCTGCCTTACAAGCCGCCGAGTATTCCCGAGGCCACCCTTCTCCTCCTCGCTAGCCATACGCGGAGGGAGGGCAGACTGAACGCAGCGGGGGCCTTCTTGATGAAGGGGGCATTGCAGGCAGTCTAGACGCGAGCCCTCCCCGAGTGGTCGTTGAGTGCCATAGATCGTCTGACGACACCACTCTCGGGCACCGTTATGATCTCAGCCATCGGACCCACAATTAAAGGGGGGAACGTGGCCGAGGGCGACACCGCTGTTCGTTCTGAAGGGCTAGCACGCGATGCGATCGGACTGCGGGAGGTTCTCTTCCAGTCCATCACCCACATGGCCCCCGCTGCGGCCGTGGCCTTCTCCATCATCGTCGGGGCTGGTTTTGCGGCGGCTGCTCTGCCACTCGCAGTCGTCCTCGCCTTGATCGCCTGTCTGTCGGTGGCCTTCTGCATTGGAGAGCTTGCCCGCCATCTCCCCTCGGCGGGAGGGATGTACACCTACGTCGCCCGGGGCCTCCATCCCTCGGTTGGATTCCTCGTGGCATGGGGCTACGCGTTCGCCGAACCTTTGGGGGCGCCGCTGTTGTATTTGATCTTCGGCAACGTGGTCGCCACCACGCTCAGCACCTCGCTCGGCTGGTCGGCCGACCTGTGGTGGATCTGGGCCTTGGTCGCAGCCGTAAGCGTCCTGGCGCTCGGCTACTATGGCATCACGATCAGCACGGGAGCGGGAACCGCTCTAGGCCTCTTCGAGATAGTTGTTTTCGCCGCCCTTGCCCTGTGGCTCGTCATCCAGGCCGGTGGCGACAACTCGTTCGCGGTGTTCACGACCGGGGAGGCCCGTGTAGAAGGTTTCGAAGGGCTCGGTGGTGTGTTCGCCGCGACGATTTTCTCGGTGCTGGCATTCATCGGCTTCGAGGCTGCCGCTCCCCTTGCCGAGGAGGCGCGCGACCCGAAAAGGACCATCCGCCAAGCGGTCGTCTTCTCCTGTCGGCATCGGGCTCTTCTACGTCTTCACGACCTATGCCGCCACCGTCTACTTCGGGCCCGGCCGGATGGAGGGCTTCGCCGGCTTCGGAGGCGGTAACCCATGGGACGGCCTCGCTCGCCAGGCCTGGGGCATTGGTTGGGTACTGGTGTTCCTGGCGGTGGCCAACTCGGCGATCGCGAACGCCAACGCCGCGGCCAACGCGGCTACCCGGACTTGGTTCGCGATGGGACGCATTCGCTTGCTTCCCACCGCACTCGAGAACGTTCATCCCCAATGGAAGTCGCCGGTGACAGCAGTTTGGCTTCAGTTCGTTGTCGGAGTTGTTGTCTCGCTCGGATTGGGTTTCTAGTACGGGGTGCTGCCGGCGTTCGTGCTGATTGCGACCATTCTTACGGCGGTTATCGTGCTGATTTACATCGCCGTGAACGTCTCTTGCATTGCCTTTTACCTGCGCGAGCGGCGGGAGGAGTTCAGCGCCTTCAAACATCTCATCGTCCCGCTGGTTGGCATTTGCATGTTCATCCCGGCGTGGCTTACTGCCGTGGGGATCCCTGCCTTCAAGTTCATCGCCAAGCTCGAGTACCCCCTGTCGTTGGCCGGTCCCGTGGTGGCGGGCTGGTACTTGATCGGACTTGTCTATATGTTCTATCTAATGTCGCGTGCTCCGGATCGCATCCTCGACACCGGCCGGATCTTCGTTGAAGAGGCGGTCGGCTAACGGTGCGGAGGGAGAGAGCATGAACGTGATCAGCTATCGGCCGGAACCGGGCGAGTTCGCGTGGACCTTCGGCGGCGTGAAGCCGGTGCGCATGGTTCGCCCGGGTGATGTGCTCGAGCTATGGACCGAGGATTGCTTCGCCGGCAAGGTTCGAACCCCCGAAGATCTCGTCAGTCGAGTCATCGATTTTCCCTTCGTCAACCCTCAGACGGGACCTTTCTACGTGGAGGGTGCCGAGCCGGGAGACACCCTGGCGATTCATTTCATCTCGATCGAGCCGGCACGCGACTGGGCTGCCTCTACCACGGTCCCCTTGTTCGGAGCGTTGACCTCTACCGCGCACACGCCAACTCTGCAGGATGCCTTGCCCGAGATTGTGTGGATCTACGAGGTCGACAAGATCAAGCGAACGGTGACGATGCATGGCGCTCGGAGCGACTACTCTGTCGAACTCCCCCTTGATCCGATGCACGGAACTGTGGGAGTGGCGCCGGGCGCCATGGAGGCGCGCTCATGCCTCGTACCGGACGCTCACGGAGGGAACATGGACACCCCCGAGATGCGAGCCGGGGTCACCTGTTATCTCGGCGTGAACGTCGAGGGCGCGCTGTTCTCGATCGGGGACGGCCATTGCCGGCAGGGTGAGGGAGAGAGCTGCGGCGTGGCGGTCGAGAGCGCGATGAACTCGGTTATCGTCATCGATCTGATCAAGGGCCGCTTCACCGAGTGGCCTCGTCTCGAGAACGATGACAGCATCATCTCCACCGGTTCCGCCCGTCCGCTCGAGGACGCCTTTCGGATCGCTCACGTCGACCTCGTGAACTGGATCTCAGCCGGGTATGGTCTTGACCGCATTGACGCATACCAGCTCGTCGCCCAGATTGCCGAGAGTCCCGTAGCGAACGTTTGTGACCCTAATTACACCTTCGTGGCTAAGGCCGCGAAGCGTTACCTCCCCCGAGGCGAAGCTTATGGGGGGATTAGAGAGGAGCTCAAGGAACTCGCCGCGGCTTACTCAAGCGAACGGAACTAAGCATCCCTCGGGCGCTCCCCCTACGTTCTGTCCAGCCACAGCCCCGCTCCTCAGCGGGGTTCAGCCTGAACTAAAGGCGTATCGGTGTTCCCGGCCGACGTCCCCCGCTCGAGAGCTGGCGAACTCGCTCACGACTACGCCTAGCCGGCGCGCCGCTTCGGCCGTGGTGATGATTACAGTCGGACCGCGCGCCCTGACGAAAGTGTCTCAGGGCGATAGGGGGCGCAGTCTCCTCTCTCCCCGAACGGGGCTGGAAGCCCTTGGGCACCTGGTCGAGTACGAGGCGCGTTGGCTTTGCATTTAAGTTCAACGAACCCGCGTTGCGATAGGTTCGAACTATAGAATAGCTTCAGTCGTCGCGGGCCCAGCCGCGTGATCGCCTGAGTTCCCGGGCTCGCTCCGAAGAGATCGAGTAGAGCGGCACGAGTTCTCCATCGAGCTCCACGTCCCGCTCGAACATCATGCCGATGTTCCTCGCCACTCTGGCGGAGGCGCGGTTCGCCGGATCGAACAGGCAGATTAAGCGCGTGAGGTGCAGCTCCTCGAAGCCGTAATCGACGATCGCCTGGGCCGCCTCGGTCCCCAACCCCTGCCGCCAGTAATCCTTGGCCAGCAGGTAGGCCACTTCAACCTCTGACCCTGCAAGTCCGAGCGGATGCTCACTCGCGGCGCTGAGGGACGGATCACCTTCCTGTCCGATGGTGATCTTCCATGGCAGCAAACCACAGCGACCGATGAAGGAACCCGTATCCTTGTAGATCGTTGCCCACAATCCGAACCCGTAGCCGTAGTAGACATCGATGATCCACTCGAGTTCTTTTCTGGTCTCCTCGTATGACAGGGTCCCCTCAGGGAAGTACCGCCGCACGTCGGGATCGCGGTAGATGGGGGCGAGGTCATCCAGGTCATCCATGGTGAGGGGCCTGAGGGTAAGTCGTTGTGTCTCCAGCACGTTCGTCTGACCGTCCGTCGCGGGTGGTTCCTTCCTCGTTGGGGACGTCTGGTTGACCGATTGAAACCTACAGCAGTTGAGAAATATCCAGCCGCCCCCGAGGAAGTAAGTGGTCCCCGGCGAGAGCGTCGGGTCCTGGTGCTCGGGCACTAGATGTTCTCTGGTATTTCAACAAATAGTTCAACAAGAGGAAGTGGGCGAGCGAGCACGAGTGGCTCACAAGCGCAGGGGGGGAGATCGCTTTGACCAAACACGCGGCGTTCGCTGGGAGCATCTGAGAGACGTTAGACAGCGCCTGGCGCGGCTACCCGAGTCCGGCATCTCGCTCGGACGTTTCGGGCGATAGCGGGGCCAGTACGCAAAACTCGTTGCCCTCCGGGTCCGCCAGCACCACCCAAGTGTCGTCGCTCGATTGCCCGACGTCGACTTCCGTCGCTCCAAGATCGATCAAGCGTCGGAGCTGGGCGGCTTGGTCCTTGGGCCGGAGATCCAAATGCAGCCGATTCTTCGTGGTCTTCCTGTCGGACACCTTGACGAACAGAATGTCGGGGGCCACATCGACCTCCGGTGATCCCTCCGGTGGCTCGATGCACCACTCATTCTCGCTCTGGTACGTGATCCTCCATCCCAGCGCCCGTGACCAGAAGGCAGCGAGCAACTTGCAATCCTCGGCGTCGACTACCACGCATTGGATCCGTATGTCCACGCCCGGAGGTTATCAGCGCATCCAGTGTGCCACCCGCTCGGAGTGCGCTGAGGCAGACCAGGTGATCTTGAACGCTCTCAACTATGTCAGGGCTCGGACAGCGAGTCGGATTTTCTTAGCAGAAGGGTGAGACACCCGGCGAAGTAGGCTCAAACGGCGAGTAGAGGAGGTACAAAAACACCTCGCCTCGCCCACTTTCGCTTCCAAACGCGAGTTGCGAAAAGGACCAAGGAATAGCGCCCTCGCGGCGGTGGCGTTGACGCCGGGCCCCGAATCACTTCTTGGAGCGCCTCCGCCCCGCCTTGGGCGCTTCGAGCACACCTGCGTCGCCGACCCTCTTTGCCGTCCGCTTCGGGCAGCTCGACCTCGTCTGCCTCAGCAAGCATTCTGCACTCGTAGCCGACTGTGGTGGCCGGCTTGGGGAAAGTGGGCACCTCCACGTTTACTCGCTCGCTGCGGCTTAGCTCACGGCCCTTAGAAACCGATAACGGGGCATTGGTTGAGACCGGTAATGCTTATCAGGGGACGGGGACGCGGCACCGCGAAGGCAAGCCGCTCCTCGCAGCGCGCGGGAGTTAGGTTGCTGATGAACTCGGCCGTGCCACCTCCGAGAGGTGCGAGCTCAACCTCGGGGCGCTGGCGCAGGTAGATGCGCGCCGCCTCGGCAAATTGCCCATGAGCGCCGTGTTCAAAGTAATTTCCGTAGTGGCCACCACCCGCATGCCCAACAGCGACTCGGGCCCGCGGACTGCCGGGTCGGCCACTAGGTATCTGCCGTCGGCGTCCTTCGCGGTCGCGATGTTCATCAGGTTGGTGGGATGAATGACGATGGCATCGGGCTCGGTGAAGCTCGCACCGACGCGGAGATCCTCCTTGGTCTTCTGGCGTGGAGCGTCACCATAGTTATCCGCTGAGGTTACGTTGTGCTCCACCAGAGGAATGCGCCGAGCGACTATAGGCGCAGGTCAGAGGCGGTTTCAGAGGCCGGGGTGGCTCAGTCGGCAGAGCGGCTCACTCGTAAGAGTTCTAGCAGCGATGCGTCGGCCCAATGGAGATCCTCGAACACCAGCACCAGCGGTCCTTTGGTTGCGATTGCCTCCAAGAAGCGCAGCCACGCGGCAAAGGACTCCTCTTTTTCGGCTGCCCCACCCATGGAGGTAGCGCCCACTAGGGGAGCGAGCCTGGTCTGGAGCCAAGCCGTGTCGCTCTCGTCAACTGCAAGCGCGCCGACTGCTGCGGCCACCTTGTCCGACGCCACCTTCGGGGAGTCGGACTCGTTGATACCTGCCTGCGCCTTGACGATCTCCCCCAAGGCCCAGAATGTGATTCCTTCTCCGTAGGGCAGCGAGCGACCCTGCCGCCAGGTAACCAGTTCCTCCTGCTCATCAACGTAGGAAGCGAACTCGGCCAATAGTCGAGACTTGCCCACTCCTGGCTCACCAACCACGGTCACCATCTGGAGAGAGGACTCCCGGAGGGTGCGTTGATATGCGGTCTTGAGGGTAGCGAGGTCGAAGTCGCGTCCGATGAACGGCGTTCGGTAGCGGGTCTCGACATCGACCCCGAAGCGGCTGCGGGCCGACACCGCTCGCCACACGGGAAGAGGTTCCGGCTTACCCTTGACCGCCACCGGCTCCATCTCCTCATAGACGATGAGGTCCTTGGTCGAGCGGTAGGTGATCTCACCCACCACTACTCCGTTGACCGGAGCGATGTTCTGAAGTCGTGAGGCGGTGTTGACGACATCTCCAGTGACCATGCCCTCACCGGCTTGCGGTCTCGCCCCGATGCTCACCAATCCCTCTCCGGTAT
>JACDAL010000017.1 GCA_013695465.1 Actinomycetota bacterium
GGCGGGGCGGGCCCGAGAACTCGCTGACCGCGTGGCAGGATCAGGGGGCCGACGAGATCCTTTGTGACTACGGCGCCACCTACACGATGATGGAGTACCTGCACGGTCTCTACGGCGACGACTTCATGACCGCCCTGCACACGGGCGATCGCAATGGCCTCAAGTCGCTGCGGGCCAAGCTGGCGGCAGAGGACGGCGTGACTGCGGCGGAGGTCATTCATCGTTGGGCCGCCATGGTCGTCCTCGACGGAATCCTTGACGACGGCGCCACGCTCAACGGTGCATCGGAGGCCGATTACAGAGCACCGACGCTCGACGCCACCATCAACTGGGACGAGACCCACGCCTATTCCAAGAAGGGCGCGCCGCCCAACGGGTCGGACTACGTCCGTTTGCGCGACGCCGAGGACACCTACCTGGACGCCTCGCAGATCGATGAGATCGCCTTCGACGGCGCCTCCGCGCTGGCCCCGCTGCCGATCGAGTGGCGAGTGGACAAGAAGCCGCCCCAGCACGACAGCAAGGCGCTGTACTCGGGGTCGGGGACCAACTTCGACCGTACGATCGTGCGACGGGTCTATGTTCGCAAGAACAAGCCCACGGTGTCGTTCAAGACGAAGTGGAACACCGAAGAGGGTTGGGACTTCGGCTTCGTCCAGGTCTCGACCGACGGGGGCAAGACCTACAAGAGCCTCAAGAACGCGGACACGACCTCGGTCGTTGACCCCGGGGCCATTCCGATCGTCAAGCAGAACGTGCCCGGCTTCACCGGTAACTCTGGGGGCTGGAAGAAGGAAACCTTCAACCTCGAGAAGTACGCCGGGCAGAGCATCCTGCTGTCGTTCCGCTACGTCACCGACTCGGGCGTCGATCTGCCGGGGTGGTGGATAGACGACATCAAGATGGGAGGGAAGCTCATCTCTCGGGGCCTATCTCTGGCCGAGTGGCAGAGCGCGACGCAGGTGCGGCCGAAGAAGGTGAAGGGCTTCACCGTTCAACTGGTTGCCTACAACGACGCCCACGGTCAGGCGTGGATCTCAGAAGTCCCGCTAGACGAGGCCTTTGCGGGCACCCTCGACGCTGTGGCCGTGAACGATGCGGTCGGCGGACAAGCGCAGACCGTCGCGGCCATCGTCACCTACGACGAGCCGACCGAGCTGATCTCTCCGACGCAGTACGCGCGCTACAGCTTGACGGTCAACGGGGTGGAGCAGCCGGGGGGCTGATCGATTCGCAGATTGCATCGCCCGTGCCTAGGACGGGTTCCCCGCCGCCTGCTTCCATGCCCATCACTCCTCCGAGTGAGCCGCGCTATCCGCACACAAACCCGGCCCGGTCGCCATCCTGCCGATGCCGCCATCGTGGCCCTAGCGGTGCCGGCGCTGGCGGCGCTCGCAACCGATCCTCTGTACTCGGTGATCGACACGGCCTTCGTCGCCCACCTCGGCACGACCCAGCTCGGCGCGGTCGCCGTCGGCAGCGCAGCATTCAACGCGTCCTTTTGGATATTCTCCTTTCTCGCCTACGGAGTGACTCCGGCCGTCGCGCGTTCGGTGGGCGCGGGCGACGCCGGGGTCGCGGCGAAGGTGGGCGTGCAGGCCCTTCTTTTGGCGCTCACCCTCGGCGCCTTGGTGACGGCCGTGGCACTGCTGCTGTCCCACCCGATCGTCGTTGCGCTGGGTGCGGCGGGTGGCGTCACCGAGCCTGCGGGCGACTATCTCCGGATCCGCTCGCTGGGCGCGGTCCCGGTCCTCATCGCCCAGGTCGCGAACGGATGGTTCAGAGGAGCGCAGGACACTCGCACGCCCATGTACGTGACCGTCGCCGGCACGACCCTGAACCTCGTCCTGGACTACCTCTTCTTGTTCGTCCTGGGCTTCGGGGTGGCCGGTGCGGCGTGGTCGAACGTCATCGGCCAGAGCGCCGCCGCCATCGCCTTCCTGTTTCTCTTGGTACCGCGCTGGAAGGGCGCTTCAAATCGTCCCGATCGCGTGGTTCTGGCTGCGCTTCTCCGGGTCGGAGGCCACCTCGTCGTCCGCACCGGATCGCTGCTTGCGGCCCTCACATTCGCAACCGCAGCCGCCGCCAGAATGGGTCTGATCGTATTGGGATCGTGGCAGATAACCATGCAGGTCTTCATGCTTCTGGCGCTCACCCTGGACTCGGTCGCCATTGCGGGCCAGGCTCTGGTGGGCCGCCACCTCGGCGCCGGTGATCGCTGGGGAGCCGATCGGCTGGCGCGACGGCTGATGATCTGGGGCGTGTGGCTCGGCTGCGGGTTGCTCCTCATCCTGCTGGCGCTACGTTTGCCGCTGGCGGCTGTCTTCTCGAACGATAAGGCGGTCGTGGCTGCCACCTCCTCGTTGCTGCTGTGGTTGGCGTTGGTGCAGCCTCTGGCAGCCGCCGCCTTCACCCTCGACGGGATACTCATCGGCGCGTCCGACATGGCTTTTCTGGGGCGCTCGATGGCAGTCTGCTCGTTGCTGTTCATGGCGGTGACCTGGGTGGCGCTCGAGGCCGGCTGGGGAGGGGCCGGGCTGGCGGCGGGGACAACGCTGTGGCTGGGAGCGCGCAGCGCCTGGACCGGTGCTCGTTTTCGCAGCGGTCGCTGGGTGAGCGGGCCCTCAGCCCGCTAGAAGAGCGCGGGATAGCTCGTTGAAGCAGCGCTCGATGTCGTCGGGCGTATTGAAAAAGTGTGGCGAGATGCGCAGCGCATCCCCCCTGCGATCCACGACCACATTCCGTTCAAACAAAGCATGCAGAACGCGCTCGGCCCCCTGAGGACCTCCCGGCACGCGCACCCTGATGAGCCCACCGCGCCGCTCGGGCTCGCGCGGTGACAGCAGATCGAGACCGAGGTCGTCCGAGCACTCAACGACAACGGCGGTCAGCTCCATACTGCGAGCGCGGATGTCCTCGACCGAGACCTCGAGGATCAGCTCGATCCCCGCGGACGCGGTCCACGCCTGCGGTAGCGCAAACGTTCCGGTTTCGAACCGCCGGGCGTCCTTTCTGAGCAGAAGCTCGCTGCGGTCGAAGCCGAACGGGTCCCTCGTTCCGAACCAGCCAACTACCGTCGGATGCAGATCTCCGACGAGCTCCCGGCGGCAGTAGAGGAACGCCATCCCCTGGCCTCCGCACAGCCATTTGAGCGATCCCGACAGCAGGAAGTCGATGCCGAGAGCGTGCACGTCGATCGGCACCACGCCCGAGCCGTGGAAGTCGTCGACCACCACCCAGGCTCCCTGCTCTTGCGCCCGCTCGATGATCGGCGGCAGATCCACGATGAACGAGGATTCGAAGAGGACCCGGTTCACGTTCACGATAGCGGTGCGCTCGTCGACGAGATCGAGGTAATCCTTGGTCGCCAGGCCAATCCCGTCGTGTGATGGCACCACCAGCGGGACCGCGCCCCGAGCCTCCTGAGCGCGCCACACGTAGTGGTTGGTGGGGAAGTCCATCGCCGACAGCACCACGTGCGGTCGGGGACGCCAGTCGATGCAGCCTGCGAGCGAGGAGAGCCCGGAGGAAACCGACGGCACTATCGCTATTTCGTCTGTGTCTGCGCCGATGAGCCGGGCGAACGAGCTACGGCATTGCTCGAGGCGGGGAAGACCGTGGTCGAGCCACAGCTCCTCGGGGCCGAGCCGTTCCCACAGGTCGAGGTGCTCCTCGGCCCCCGCCCTGGCGCGGCGAGACAGGGGGCCGAGCGACGCCGATATCAGATAATTGCGCCGGGCGAGGATCGGGAACTCGTCTCGGTAGGAAGAGAGATCGGCCACCGCCAAACGCTACGCCCTGGACTTGCTGAAGGTCGTCAGTCCTGGGACTTTCCTAGCTCTTCGTGCACCTGAGCTCGGATCGACTCGATCGAGAGCCCGCGCCGGACCAGTATCTGCGCGGCCAGTCCTTGCCCCTCTCTGAGCAGGCCGAGGAGAACGTGCTCGGTCCCGATGTAGCGGTGGCCGAGCTGCAGCGCTTCCCGCAGCGACAGCTCCAGCACCTTCTTCGCCCGGGGCGTGAAAGGAATGTGACCGAAGCTGCCGGTTCGCGGACCCCCACGCCGGCCTCGGCGGCTCATGCCCCGCCGCCCGCACGGGGGGGATGAAAAGCTCCGGTCGAGAGCCCCGGGCCCGAACGACTCCTCGACCCGGCGACGCACGGCATCGAGGTCGATGCCGATGGCGTCGAGCGCGCTCGCATCGGGCTCCGCCGGCGCTCCCATGACGCCTCTGCCGACGATCTCTACCAGCTCGGCGCGCACGGCCTCAGACTCGACCCCGAGCCCACGCAGCACTTTTCCGGCGACGGTTTCGGGCGCGGCCAGAAGAGCCAGGAGGATGTGCTCGGTGCCGATGTAGTCGTGCTGCAATTGACGGGCCTGGACCTGGGCTTCCACCACTGCCCCGCGGGCCGCGGCAGTGAAGCGTTCGAACATGATCAGCCTCTCTTCCTCAACAGCCGGCGTGGCTCCGCGTAGCGCTTATGAACGGCCTGCTTGCTGACGCCGAGGGCGCAGGCGATCTCTTGCCACGACCATCCGTTGGCGCGCGCGTTGCGCACCTGCAGCTCCTGGAGGTCTTCGAGCAGAAGGCGAAGCGAGGCCACTGCTCGCAGACCGACGGCCGGGTCGCGGCTGCCGGCGTCGCTCGCCAGCTGGGGGGTCGAGGTCGTTTCTTCCATGGCAGTCAACTTACATTGACCAAGGCCGGTCGTCAACATTGGTTGACCCCTCATGGCGAGGAGGGCGGCAGCAGCCATTAATGATCACTCGGCGGGCTAGGCTCGGCAACGACCCGCGCCGGAGAGGCCCGGCGCGGTTTAGTTGTGGGAGAACGCTTGGCAATTCTGCGCATCAGGACGTTCGGTGATCCCGCTCTGCGCCAGCGCGCCCGGCCTATCGACCAGGTGACGCGCCTTCACCGAAGGCTGGTCTCGGACATGCTCGACACGATGCGGGCCGCCCCGGGGGTTGGGCTGGCGGGCCCCCAGGTCGGCGTGCTCGAACGTGTGCTCGTGTGGGAGATCGAGGAGGAGCACGGCGCCGTCATCAATCCCGTCCTGCTTGATCCCTCCGAGGAGATGCTGACGGCAGAGGAGGGCTGCCTGTCGCTGCCGGGGCTCGCCTACCCGGTCGAGCGTCATGTCCGGGTCACGGTCGAGGGCGTCGATCATCGGGGACGGCCACTGCGCATAGAGGCCGAGGACTACATGGCGCGCGTCTTTCAGCACGAGATCGACCACCTCGACGGAGTCCTGTTCATCGATCGCCTGCCCGAGGAGATCAGGCGTGACGCGCGCCGCAAGCTGACACGCCAGGCGCTTGGGTTCGAGGTCGTCGAACAGACCGAGGAGTCTCTCTGAAGGTCGTCTTCTTCGGGACTCCTCAGTGGGCGGTTCCGACCCTCGATGCCTTGGTCGGGGCGGGCATCGAGGTCTTGGCCGTCGTCACCAAGGCGGACCGGCCCGCAGGCCGGGGCATGAAACTTGCGCACGGCCCGGTGGCCAACAGAGCCCGGGACCTGGGAGTGACTCTCTATCAGCCCGAGAACCCGCAGGGGCAAGAAACCAGGAGTTGGATCGAGTCTCAGCGAGCCGACGCCGCAGTCGTGGTCGCTTACGGAAGCATCCTGCCGAAGGAGCTCATCGAGGTCCCGCCGCTCGGGTTCGTCAACCTTCATTTCTCGCTCTTGCCCAGCTACAGAGGGGCGGCCCCCGTTGCGCGCGCCATCATGGACGGAGTTACTGAGACCGGCGTCTCCACCATGGTCCTCACAGAGGGCATGGACGAAGGCCCGGTGCTGGCACGGCGCCTGGAGCCCGTCGGTCCCGATGAAACCTCAGGTTCAGTAGGAACGCGGCTCGCCGAGATCGGGGCCGGGCTTCTCATCGAGTCGCTCTGCGCCTACTCGAAGGGCGAGCTGAAACCCGAGCCTCAGGACCACGAAGCGGCAACCTATGCTCCCAAGATCACCGACGAGGAGTCCCGCATCGACTGGGCTTCGCCCGGCCGGGCAATTCGCGATCTGGTGCGTGCTCTGAACCCGGCTCCCGGAGCATGGACCATGCTCAGGGGCGGGCGCCTGAAAATCCATGGGGCCAAGGGCTCGTCTGAATCGGCCAAGCTGTCTGCGGGCGAGCTGCTGGCGGGTACCGAGCTGTGGGTCGGAACCGGCGACGAAACGCTCGCCCTGACAGAGGTACAGCCGGCCGGGCGCCGCAGGATGACAGGGGCGGATCTGGCACGCGGCCTGCGCCTGAAGCCCGGCGAGATGCTGGAGCACTAATGCTGCAACTGTCACCGTCGATCCTCAGCGCCGGCTGCGGCGCCGGACTGGCGCTTCGCCCCAATTCTTTATTGCATTTCGTCGCGAACTACCCGCATGAGCCGCAGGTGGTCCATATGATGACCGTCGAGCCGGGATTCGGAGGGGCAGACATTTCTGGAGCACGTGGTCCCGAGAGTATGGGAGGCGAAGAAGCTGCTGCAGGACGAGGGGGCAGTTGCGGATCTTGAGGTAGACGGCGGGATCAGGCCGTCGACCTTGGACAGGACCGTTGCTGCCGGCGTCAACACCGTAGTTGCGGGCAGCGCCATATTCGATGGGGTGGATGCCCCTGCGGCGCGCGCGCTCAGGGCCAGGCTCGACGAGCTAGGGAGCGGACGATAGCCCGCGACGCTCCTCTGGTGCTCGTTGTCGACGACGATCCCGATCTGGTGCGCTTCGTCGAGGTGAACCTGCGCTTCGAGGGCTTCGAGACTGCCAGCGCGGCCGATGGGGAGGCTGCCTTGAAAAGAGCCGGCGAGCTCAGGCCCGACCTGATTCTGCTCGAGGTCGGCCTACCCGAGATTGACGGCTACGAGGTGGTCCGCCGACTGCGCGCCGGCCTCTTCACCCAACAATCCTCGATCATCATGCTCACTGGCAAGACTTTGTCGGCCGACAAGGTGGTCGGCCTCACCGCAGGAGCCGACGACTACATCCTCAAACCGTTCGATCCGCTCGAGCTCATGGCCAGGGTCAAGTCGACGCTACGTCGTGCGGAGGAGCTGCGCGCTGCGAACCCCCTCACCAGGTTGCCCGGTAACGCCCGCATACAGTCCGAGCTCAAGGAGCGGGTTGCGACCGGAGCGCAGTTCGCTCTCATGTACATCGACCTCGACAACTTCAAAGCGTTCAACGATCACGCGGGTTTCCTGCGGGGCGATGGGGCGATCAAGCTCCTCGCCGAGTGCATTCTGTCCTCGGCGAGCTCCTGGGGGGGAGAGACACCCTTTGTGGGGCACGTCGGCGGAGATGACTTCGTGGCGGTAATCGATGCTCCGGGTGCGGAAACCGTCGCGAAGGACATCGTGGCGTGCTGGGACCGGCAGGTAGCCGGCCTCTACGAGGCTCCCGACGTCGAGCGCGGCTACATCGAGGTCCCGGACCGAATGCGCCGAAACCAGCACTTCCCCCTCAGCCGTGTGTCGATCGGAATCGCCTCGAACCTGCACCGGAGCCTGACCAGCCACTGGGAGGCGGTCGAGATAGCCACCGAGATGAAGCAGTTCGCCAAGCGCGAGGAGGCCTCCAGCTATGCCTTCGACCGCCGTCAGGATCAAGCCATCGTGCTCGACGAACCGAGCCACATGACCCTAGAAGAGGGAGTCGACTAGCCGGCGCTCGACTATACTCAGGTCCGTCTCTTTGGGGCAGGGTGAGAACCCCGACCGGCGGTGACAGTCCGCGACCCCCAGGCACAAGAAGAAGCCTGGGGCCGACTCGGTGAAATTCCGAGGCCGACGGTAAGTCTGGAGCTAACGCTCACAGCGTTCGCTCACAGAACGAGTCCGGATGGTAAAAGAGGCAGGCGGCGGCCATCCGGGCCGCGCGCGCCGTGCCCCAATTGACGAGAGGGGCACGATGACCGCATCGGACGAGCGCTTCATGGCACGGGCTCTCGAGCTGGCGCGAGCTGTGCCCCGTCCCTCTCCCAACCCCCGCGTCGGAGCTGTGCTCGTGCGCGACGGCGCGATCGTGGCAGAGGCCGCTCACGAGGGCCCCGGCCGGCCGCATGCCGAACGCACTGCGCTCGACGGTATCGATGCAACCGGCTGCACTCTCTACGTCACGCTCGAGCCGTGCTCACATCAGGGACGAACCCCACCCTGTGCGCCCGCCGTGGTCGAGGCCGGAATCCGGCGCGTGGTTGCCCCGTTTGAAGACCCGGATGTGCGCGTCCAGGGTCGCGGTTTCGAGATGCTCCGGGCCTCCGGCGTCGAGGTCTCGGTGGGCGTCCTTGCCTCCGAGGCTCGAGCGCTCAACTCGGCGTGGGCCCACCAACGCAGGACGGGTCGCGCTCGGGTGACGCTCAAGCTTGCGCTCAGCCTTGACGGGAGGCTCGCCGCCACCGACGGCTCCGCTCGATGGATCACGGGGGCCGCGGCGCGCGCCCACGTGCACACCCGGCGGGCCGAGGCCGACGGCATAGTGGTGGGGGCCGGGACCGTGGCCTCAGACGACCCCCAGCTCACCGCGCGCGTCTCAACAGATGTCCACCAGCCGGCCCGCGTCATAGTCGACTCTGTTGGTCGGACATCGTCGCGCGCCAGAGTGTTCGCCGTCGGGGCTCAGGTCATCGTCGCCACCACCCATCGTTGCTCACACGAGACTCAGACGGCGTGGAAGGAGACCGGAGCGGAGGTCGTGGCATTGCCCTCCGGACCCGGGGGAGTGGACCTGAGTGCCCTGGTGGCGGAGCTCAGCCGCCGGGACTGGCTCGAGATCTATTGCGAAGGGGGCGCCCGGCTGGCCTCTTCGCTGCTGCGGGAGCGCGTGGTGGATCGTCTGGAGCTCTACTACGGCCCGGTGGTTCTGGGCGACTCCGGGCCCGGCATCGGGGGCCTGGGCATCGACTCGATGGACCAGGCTTCTCGCTTCACGCTTGTGGAGACCCGGCGTTTCGAAGACGACGTGCTGGTGATCCTCGAGCGCGGTGGCCGCTGATGTTCACCGGAATCATCACGGAGCGCGGAGTCGTCAAACGGGCGCGCCTGAGAGGCGCGACGCTGGATCTCGAGATCGGTGCGCGAACCACGGCCCACGAGCTGGGGGTAGGCGATTCCGTGTCGGTCAACGGCGTTTGTCTGACTGCGATCTCCACCGGCAGGCGAGGCTTCGAGATCCAAGCGATTGCGGAGACTGTGGCTCGCTCGACTTTGGGCTCTCTGGCGCGCAATTCTGCAGTGAACCTCGAGCTCCCCGTGCGGCCATCCGACCGGCTCGGGGGTCACCTGGTCCAGGGACACTCGGACGGGATCGCAAGCGTCACTCGGGTCGAGGACGAGGATGGCGCTCGCAGGGTATGGCTTCGTCCGGAGTCCGCGCTCCTCCGCTACATCGTCGAGAAGGGATCGGTTGCCCTCGACGGCGTCTCGCTGACGGTGGTGGAGACGGGAATCGAGACCTTTCAGGTTGCCCTGATCCCCCACACCCTAGGAGAAACGACTCTCGATGAGTTGCGGCGTGGTTCTGCAGTCAACGTCGAGGTCGATCTCATCGCCAAGTACGTCGAAAGGCTCTCGAGGCCGCACATGAGGCCGGAAAGGACCAGGCATGGGCTTTGATGTTATCGAGGATGCGCTTGATGACCTTCGCGCCGGAGGCATGGTCATCGTCGTGGACGACGAGAACCGCGAGAACGAAGGCGATCTCATCATGGCGGCCGAGAAGGCCACGCCGCAGAGCATCGCCTTCATGGTCAGGCACTGCTCGGGGATCATCTGCGTCCCGCTCGAGTCGTCCCGGCTCCAGGAGCTGAACCTGCCGCTGATGGCACCGGGGGATTCGGATCCCATGGGCACGGCGTTCACGATCTCGGTCGACGCGCGCAGCGGCACCACGACCGGCATCTCGGCCGCCGACAGGGCCCAGACCGTTCTCACGCTGATCGATCCCGGCACGCGCGCGCAGGACCTCGCCCGCCCCGGCCACATGTTTCCTCTGCGCTACACACCCGGGGGAGTGCTGCGTCGGGCGGGGCACACCGAAGCCTCCATCGATCTCGCCCGCCTGGCCGGCCTCTACCCCGCCGGGGTGCTGTGCGAGATCGTCAATGAGGACGGCACCATGGCGAGGCTCAAGGAACTGGAGGCGTTCGCCGTCAATCATGGACTCCGGATCATTTCGATTGCCGACTTGATCGCTCTCCGGCGGCGCCGGGAGAAGCTCGTCACGAGGCTGTCCGAAGCACGCATCCCGACTCCGTTCGGGCCCTTTCGCGCCATCGCCTACGAGTCTCACGACTCCCGCACCCACGTTGCCCTGGTGAAGGGAGATCCCTCCTCCGCCAAGGATGCTCTCGTGCGGGTGCACTCGGAGTGTTTCACCGGCGACGTTCTTGGAAGCGTCCGTTGCGACTGTGGATCGCAGCTCCACGAAGCGATGCGACGAATCGACGAGGAAGGGACCGGGGTGCTCGTCTACATTCGCGGTCACGAGGGCCGTGGCATCGGCTTGCGACACAAGCTCGATGCCTATGCCCTGCAGGACTCGGGCTTCGACACCGTCGAGGCGAACGTCGAGTTGGGTTTCGAGGTGGACGGGCGCGATTACGGGGTGGGCGCGCAGATCCTGTTAGACCTCGGAGTGCCCAGCATGCGGCTGTTGACCAACAATCCCGCCAAACGAGCCGGACTCGAGGGCTACGGGCTCAACATCTCGGAGAGGGTGCCGCTGGAATCGGATCCCAACCCCGAAAACCTGCGCTACCTCAAGGCTAAGCGCGACAAGCTGGGTCACCTGCTGGAGTCCTTCGACGACGGCGCCGACCGTCTGGTTGTCGAAGATGCGCTGGACGTCGCCGGAGCCTCGTCTCATGCCTTATCCAACAAGGAGTCTTAGATGAAGACCTACGAGGGCGGCTTCGAGGGTCGCGGCCTCCGGGTGGCGGTCGTCGCGGCTCGTTTCAACGAGACGGTCGGGCTCAGGCTGGTGGAAGGTGCCCGCGACTGTCTCGTGCGGCACGGTGTCTCAGATGACGACATCTCGATAGCGTGGGTGCCGGGTGCCTTCGAGATCCCGCTGGTTGCGGGCCGTATGGCCGGCTCCGGCGAGTTCGACGCCGTCATCTGTGTGGGAGCGGTGATTCGCGGGGCCACGGCCCACTTCGACTACGTCGCCGGGACCGCCGCGCAGGGCATCGCCCGGGCGGCACAGGAAACGGGCGTGCCGATCACGTTCGGCGTCTTGACGACCGAGGACACCGAGCAGGCGGCCGAGCGTTCCGGTGGCAAGCTCGGGAACAAGGGCTTCGAGGCGGCCCTCGCAGCGCTCGAGATGGTGAACCTGCTCGGCTCCCTGCCCAAGCCGCAGCTCTAGGGGCGGACCCGACGGAGCCGGCGGCCCCACGCTGCCTCCCCATACACTCCACGCCAATGCTCAGCCTCGTGATTCCCAAGGGTTCGCTCGAGCACGCCACCCTGGCGGTGCTCGAGGATGCCGACCTGCGTCTGATTCGGGCGTCCGAGCGCGAGTACCGCGGCTCGATCGACGACCCGCGCATCGATTCAGTCGCCGTGCTCAGGCCCCAGGAGATCCCAACCTATGTACAGGAGGGCTTCTTCGACATCGGAATAACCGGAGAGGACTGGATCGCAGAGACCTCCGCAGACGTGGTTAAGGTCGTCGCGCTCGAGTACTCCAAGCAATCTGATCGCCCGGTCAGGGTGGTGCTGGCGGCCCCCCTGGAGGCGGGCCTGCGCAGCGGGGCCGACGTCCCGCCGGGGGCGCGCATCTCGACCGAGCTGCCCAATCTCACCAAGCGCTACTTCGACAACCTCGGCATTCCGGTGCGCATTTTTCTTTCCTACGGCGCGACCGAGGCCAAGGTGCCGGAGATAGTGGATGCGATCGTCGATCTCACCGAGACCGGTACGACCCTCAAACGCCACGGGATGGAGATCGTCGACGTCCTGCTCGAGTCGCGCACACAACTCATCGCCAACCACGCGGCCTGGGCCGACGATGACAAGCGGCGCGCCATCGAGGAGCTCACACTGTTGCTCAAAGGGGCGATCGATGCGCGCGGCAGGGTAATGGTCAAGCTGAATGTCGACGAGGAGCGGCTCGGGCAGGTGTCTGAGGCATTGCCGGCGATGCGGGCGCCGACGGTCTCTCGGCTGGCGGAGCCCGGTTACTTCGCGGTCGAGGCGGTGGTGGAGAAGGCCGCGATCAACCGGCTGATCCCGGTCCTGAAGATGCTGGGGGCCGAGGACATAGTCGAGCTTCCGGTCACCAAGATCGTCCCCTGAAGAGACGCGGCTCACTCGATCAGGGCTGCGGCGGCTGGGCCACGACTTGGGCGTAGGCCATCTGCAGCTGGGCCAGTGTCTGCCGCAGGGGCCGCTCGGCCTCCCCGAGCTCCGCGGCGCAGCCGTTGACGAGCGCCCCGAAGCCGTCTATTGCAACCCGGGCGTCCGCAAGGTCGCCCCTATCCAGCTTTACTCCCGCTACCTGAGCGAGCCGCACGGCCGCGTCGGCGACCCAGTCGCGCGCCGGGACTCGCAGGATCTCATCGACCGCCCGTTGAGCCTCGGCCTCCTGCTCGGGGGTCCACAGACCCGGGTCGTCGGGGCCCTGATCCTCCTCCGCAGGGGCGCTCTGTTGCGCGGCCGGCGGAGGTTGGGGAGGAGGCTCGGAGCTCACGGGGGGCTGAGTTGGCCGCGCTTCTGCGGGTGCCTGAGAAGGGGTGGCGGTGCGGGCGGAAACCCGCTTGTCGACCACGCGCGGCCGCCTGGCAGCGCCCTGCTCTTCCTCTCTCTCCCGTTCCTCATCCATTGTTCGCAACCTTAGCCCACCTCGCAGAGAGGGACAGCTTGGCGGCCTGAGAAGGCCCCTCGGGCGGGGGCTCGTAATCGGGGTTTATAGTCATCGAGAGAGTCGCCAAGCGGGGACGCTTTTGGTCCCTCACCTCCCGGCGGAATGCCCCGGTAACGGCGGGGCCGAGTCGTGAGGTCGGAAACCCGGCGTGGGCGCGACCACCCGGACCGGTGCGAGCCGGTGACGTCCGTGCTTGGCGTCACCGGTTTTTTTGCGCCTAACGACCGTATGCGAAAGGAGCAAGCGAATCGCACAACAGGAGCTGAGAATTAACGAGCGCATCCGGATTCCCCGGGTAAGGGTCGTCGCAGCAGACGGCGCTCAGGTCGGGATCATCGACACCCTGGAAGCGCTCGAACTGGCCCAGGAACAGGACCTCGACCTCGTCGAGGTGGCACCCCAGGCCGACCCGCCCGTCTGCCGGATCATGGACTACGGAAAGTTCAAGTACGAGCAGGCGGTCAGACAGCGAGAGGCGAGAAAGAAGCAGTCGCTGGTCGTAGTCAAAGAGATGAAGATGCGGCCCAAGATCGACCGACACGACTACGAAACCAAGAAAGGGCACGTTGTGCGTTTCCTGCACGACGGAGCCAAGGTCAAGGTCACGATCATGTTCCGGGGCCGCGAGATGGTTCATCCCGAGCTCGGGCGCAAGCTCCTCGACCGGCTATCCGAGGACGTCGTGGAAATTGCAAAGGTCGATGTTCCGCCCAAGCTCGACGGTCGCAACATGACGATGGTGCTGGCCCCCTACAAGGAGGCGATCACCCACAGGCCTTCTGCGGAGAGGCTCAAAGAGCCGCTTGCGGCCGACTCCCAGCCGGCACCTGCCCGATCAGAGCCGGCGGCCATTCAGCCGGCCCGCCCTATCAAGGTAACCAGAGCAGAAGGAGGTTGAGAGCCATGCCGAAGCAGAAGTCCCACAAGGGTGCCGCAAAGCGGTTTGAGATCTCACGCACCGGGAAGATTCGGCGCCGACGAGCTTTCGGCGCTCACCTCTTCGAGCACAAGTCCGCGAGCCGGAAACGGCGAACACATAGGCCCGACACAGTCTCGAAGGCCGACCGCAAGCGAATCCGAACCATGCTCGGCGGTTAGCAGAACTCTGTTTCCGCCACACCACAATGCAATAACGAGGACCACTGAGGAGGGGCTCCGTCATGCCACGAGTCAAACGCAGCGTCGCAGGGCGCAAGAAAAGAAGAGCAGTGCTGCGGCAGGCCAAGGGTTACTACTCGGCCCGCGGAAAACACTACCGGGCCGCTCGCGAGCAGGTTCTGCATTCCGGCGCCTACGCCTTTCGCGACCGACGGGCGAGAAAGGGCGACTTCCGCCGGCTGTGGATCATCCGCATCAACGCCGCCGCCCGTCAGCACGGGATGTCGTATTCCAATCTCATCGCAGGACTGCGGCTCGCGGAGGTCGAGCTCGACCGCAAGATGCTTGCCGAGCTGGCCGTGAACGAGCCCGACGCCTTCGCAGAGGTTGTGCGCGTCGCCCGCGGCTCGCTAGAAAAGGTGTCCTGAGCCGGCCGTCCCGGCCCCGACGCGTGTCCTCATTCGTCCATAACGCGCGAACGACGACCGAATCGGTAGCGGATCGTCCGCTACGCGCGTTTCACCACCTGGCCACCACCTGGCTTCGAGCGACGGGCCGAGTTTCGCTCTGAGATGAGCCACCGGCTGGTCACGAGCTCCTCGAACCCGCGCGTGTCCGCCGCCCGCAGGCTCCGGCGGCGCTCCCAGCGGGAGGCTACCGGCCTGATCCTGGTCGAGGGCGAGCGGGTGATCTCGGATGCGCTCGAGCTGGGCGTCGTCGAGGATCTGTTCGTAACGCCCGACGCCGGGGGCGTGGCGTCGGCGGCAGAGGAAAGAGACGTTCGCCCGCTGTGGGTGTCTGCTTCGGTACTGAGATCGCTGTCCGAGGCGGTAACCCCTCAAGGGGCCGTGGCGATCGTTCGCTCGCCGCTGATTTCGGCCACCGACATTTCCTCATGGAGCCTCGTCCTGGTGCTCGACCAGGTTCGTGATCCGGGCAACGCCGGGACGCTGCTGCGAGCGGCGGTCGCGGCAGGTGCCTCTGCCGTGATCTTCACGGAGGGCTCGGTCGATGCGACCAACCCCAAGACCGTGCGGGCCTCGGCCGGAGCTCTCTTCCGGGTTCCGGTGGCGAGCGGCGCGGAGCTCGAGAAGGTGGCGGAGCTCGCGCACGGCGCCGGGGCAGCGATGGTGGGGGCGGCGACCGAGGCGGCGCTTTCTCTCTATGAGGCCGATCTGCGCGTCCCCCTGGCGGTAGTGGTGAGCAACGAGGCGCACGGCCTCTCGGGAGATCGGCGTGCTCTGCTCGATGAGACCGTGAGCATCCCGATGCCCGGGCCCCAAGAGTCGCTCAACGTCTCGATAGCCGGTGCTCTGGTGCTGTTCGAGGTGGTCCGCCAGCGCCTCTACGCTTAAGTGCACCTCGGTGCGCGCCGTATTTCCGGTGCGGGGCATCCTGCACGCCCCGTCCCCCGTTTATCCTCACTCGCAACATGGCTCAGGAGCAAGGCTTCGCCGAGATGATCTCCAAGATCGCGCACGAGCTGCGCTCGCCGCTGACCTCGGTGAAGGGCTTCTCGGCCACGCTGGTCAAGCGCTGGGACTCCTTCACCGACGAGCAACGCAAGCAGTTCGTCGAGACCATCCATCAGGACTCGCTGCGCATGGCGCGCGTGATCGCGGAGGTGGTGGATCTCGCCCGGATCGAGTCGGGACGGCTCGAGCTCAACCACGCCGAGGTGCATCTCCATTCGCTCTGCGAGCGAGCGGTGAAGAACGTCGAGGCGCTTGCGGGCTCCGAGCGCGTGGTCATCGAAGTAGATCAGGACATCTGCGTGTGGGGCGACTTGCAGCGTCTGGAGCACGTCGTTTCGAACCTCATAGAGAACGCGGTGAAGTTCTCCGACGAGGGCAGCATCTCGGTGTCGGCTCAGGCTCACCCCGACGACACCGTCGAGTTCCGGGTCTCAGATCAAGGCGTCGGCATCGATCCGGAGAGGCTCGATTCGGTCTTCGACGGTCCCGGGGAGCGCGCGGGGCGGGCAACTCCGAGCGGTACGGGGCTCGGCCTCTATCTCAGCAAGCGGCTGGTGGAGGCCCATTACGGCACGATCTCGGCGGCGAGCGAGAAAGGCGCCGGCTCGAGCTTCACAGTGGTGCTGCCCGCCGTCAAAGGAGCGACGTGAGCGCTACCGAAGCCGATGTCAGCGGGCTCCTCGAGGAGGCGGTTAAGAGCGGCCTCTCGAGAATTGCCGAGGCCTCCGATCTTGCCTCTCTGGGGCAAGCGAGGGCCGCGGTGCTGGGACGAAAGGCGGCACTGGCACGAGCGCGCTCGGCTCTGGGTGGTTTCGACGCGGAGCAGCGAAGAGAGCTGGGGCGCCGCGCCAACGAGGCACGTGCCCGGCTCGAAGGAGCACTGGAGGAACGCGAGCGCGCTTTTCGGGCGGTGGAGGAGAAGAAGAGGTGGGAACAGGAGCGGCTCGATGTAACCCTGCCCGGTGACGAGCCCGACCTCGGCGGTCTGCACCCGCTCACCAAGACGATCTGGGAGATCGTCGACATCTTCGTGGGACTCGGCTACCGAGTGGCGGACGGACCCGAGGTCGAGCTGGCGTCCTACAACTTCGACGCGCTCAACTTCGACTCGCAGCACCCCAGTCGCTCGGAGCAGGAGACCTACTACATCGACGACGAGCGCGAGGTGCTCCTGCGCACGCACACCTCTCCCGTCCAGATGCGGGTCATGGAGGCATCGAAGCCGCCCGTCTACGTCGTGTGTCCGGGGCGGACCTATCGCCGCGATGTCCTCGACCCCACCCACCTCAATTCGTTCGCGCAGATCGAAGGGCTCGCGGTCGACGAAGGCATCACGATGTCAGATCTCAAGGGAACGCTGCAGGCCTTCGCTCGCGAGCTCTTCGGACGTGACCTCGATATCAGGCTGAGACCGCACTTCTTTCCCTTTACCGAGCCTTCCGCCGAGATGGACGTGCTGTGTTTCGTGTGCCGTGGC
Source organism: Actinomycetota bacterium (assembly GCA_013695465.1). GTDB lineage: Bacteria > Actinomycetota > CADDZG01 > CADDZG01 > WHSQ01 > JACDAL01. The sequence continues at coordinate 16,914 of JACDAL010000017.1, forward strand.
TCGGGTTGTCGCGTGTGCAGGCAGGAAGGGTGGATCGAGATCCTCGGCTGCGGAATGGTCAACGTCCCGCTGCTCGAGTGGGCGGGCTACGATACCGAGCGCTACACGGGCTTTGCCTTCGGCCTGGGGGCAGAGCGTGTGGCCGCCCTCGCTCACGGTGTACCCGACATCCGTTACTTCTACGAGAACGACCTGCGCTTCCTCAGCGCGTTCGAGGGAGGCATGGCGTGAGAGCGAGTCTGAGGTGGCTTAGCGAGCTCGTGGACATCGACGTGTCGGTTGACAAGCTGGTTGAGTTGCTCAACTTTTCGGGCACGAAGGTCGAGGCAGTGCATTCCATCGGCGCGGAGGTCTCGGGCGTCGTCGTGGCGGAGGTCGCAGCCGTCACCGCACATCCCAACGCCGATAACCTGAGCCTGGTCGAGGTGACCGGTGCCGACGGCTCGCATCGGGTCGTGTGCGGCGCGACGAACTTCGCGGTCGGAGACAGGGTTCCCTTTGCGGCGGTGGGAGCGCGCCTGCCGGGAATGTCCATCGGCAGGCGCAAGATCAGGGGAGAGCCCAGCGAAGGGATGCTGTGCTCGGCCGCCGAGCTGCAGATCTCAGACGACCACTTGGGCATCCTGATACTCCCTCCGGAAGCCGAGCTCGGAACCGATGTCGTGAGCCTCCTTGGACTCGACGACAACATTCTCGAGCTCGAGATAACTCCCAACCGGCCCGACTGCATGGGCATGGTGGGCCTGGCTCGCGAGATCTCTGCCCTCTTGGGGCATGAGCTCAAGTGGCCTGCACAGCCGGAGCCAAGGGCCGCCTCGTTGACACCAGCGGTCACTGTCGAGATCACAGACCCCCAGGGCTGCCCTCGCTACGTCGCCCGCTATCTCGAGGAGGTATCCATCGGGCCCTCGCCGCTGTGGCTTGCCTCGAGGCTCGTGGCCCACGGAATGAGGCCGATCTCGAACATCGTCGACGTCACTAACTACGTGATGCTCGAGACGGGTCAGCCGCTGCACGCCTTCGACGCCGACACGATCGTAGAGCGGCGGATCGTTGTGCGGCGGGCCGGCGAGGGCGAGACGGTGGTGACGCTCGATGGAGTCGAGCGCACCCTCGAGAGACCGGATCTCGTCATAGCCGACCCTTCCGGCGCCATCGCCATTGCCGGCATCATGGGAGGGGCCGCCACCGAGGTGTCCGAGACGACCGGTGCAGTGATCCTCGAGTCCGCCTGCTTCGAACGTGCGTCCGTGTCGCGCACCGGCAGACGCCTCTTCCTGCGAACCGAGGCCTCGGTCCGCTTCGAGCGTGGCTCCGATCCGCAGATGGCGCCGGTGGCCGCGGCGAGAGCGGCCGCGCTCATAGCGAAGCTTGCTGGGGGCCGGGTCGCGGACGAGCCAGTCGACGCCCAACCACAGCCCTTGGAGCCCCGGCGAGCCACGCTGCGCCCTGCTCGCACCGACCATCTCCTCGGCATCGAGGTCGCTCCTGAGGCGCAGGAGAAACACCTCCGATCCCTGGGCTTCGAGGTCTCGAGCAGCGGCTCAGAGCTCGAAGTGACGATTCCCAGTTGGCGACAGGACGTGGCTAGTGAGGTTGACCTCATCGAAGAGGTCGGGCGGCTCGAGGGGTTCGACCGCCTCCCGGCGACGCTTCCGGCGGGTGTGCGGGGGGGCCTCGAGCCCGAGCAGTCGGTCCTGCGTGAACTGGCGCGGGCGTTGAGCTCATGCGGGCTGCACGAAGCGTGGACGCCTACGTTCATGGGTGCCGGAGCACTCGATGCTCTGGGGGTATCGAAGGAGGACCCCGTGCGCGATGCGGTGCAGCTCGTCAATCCTATGAACGAGGACGAGCGCAGGCTCCGCACGACGCTTCTGCCTGGGTTGCTGGGAAGCTGTGCGAGAAACCTCGCCCACGGGGCGCCGGGGGCCGCCCTGTTCGAGCTGGCGCGCGTCTACCGCCCTGGGGCAGATGTCCTCCCTGACGAGCCCGCAACGCTGGCGGCAGTGTTCTGCGGGCGCCGCTCGGCCGCTACCTGGAGGAAGGGGGAGGTCGTGTGGGACTTCTACGCAACCAAGGGCGTCCTGGACGCGGCCCTGAAATTCCTTCGCCTCGGCCCCCTTGCGTACGTTGCGGCTGGCGGCATGCCGTTCCACCCCACACGTGTTGCCTCCGTGAGTGTCGGCTCAGAAGGCATTGGGATCGTGGGTGAGCTGCATCCAGAGGTTTGTAAGCGCTTCGAGGTTGCGGAGCAGAGTCTTGCGTTCGAGCTCGACCTCACACCGATGCTCGCGAGCCTTCCCGATCGTCCCAAAGTGGCGGAGCTTCCGCGATTCCCGCCGATCTATATGGACCTGGCGTTCGTAGTCGACTCTTCGGTTCCGCAGGCGACGCTCCGACGCGCAATCGCGGACTCGGGCCGCCCCGAAGTCACCTCGGTGGAGCTGTTCGATCTCTACGAGGGCGAGCAGGTGATGCAGGGGAAGAAGAGCCTTGCCTACGCGCTCGAGCTCAGGAGCAGGGACAGGACGCTGACAGACGAAGAGGCCGCTGCGGTTCGAGCCCGCATCGTCTCAACCGTCGCCGAACGCACGGGAGGAGAGCTGAGGTCATGACGGAACCGCGCCACTTCCTGTCCTTGGGGCAGCTGTCGAAGGAGGAGCTGAGTGAACTGCTCGACGCGGCCGATGCCGTCAAGGCCAAGCCTAGCTCGCTCGGGTCCAAGCTGAAGAACAAGCAGGTGGCGCTGATCTTCGAGAAGCCCTCGACGCGGACGAGGGTCTCGTTCGAGGCCGCGGTGAACGCGCTCGGAGGCAACGCGGTCGTGCTGCGCGGCGACGAGCTGCAGCTGGGCCGCGGGGAGACCCTTCAGGACACAGCCCGGGTGCTGTCCCGCTATGTCGACGCGCTCGTGGTTAGGACCTTCGCTCAGGACAGGCTCGAGCGGCTCACCGAGGGGGCCTCGATCCCGGTCATCAACGCGCTGTCCGACTTCTCACACCCGTGCCAGGGCTTGGCCGACCTGCAGACCATCCGGGAGAAGAGGGGCGCGCTCGAGGGCGTTGCCCTGGGCTATCTCGGAGACGGCAACAACGTCGCCCACTCACTCATGTTCGGCGGCGCGCTGGCCGGCATGAACGTGCGCATCGCATCGCCCGCGACCCACTCACCGTCCGCCGAGGTGGCGCGCAGGGCCAATCTCACCGCGGCCCAGAGCGGCGGAAGTGTCGTGGTTACAGAGGTGGTGGCCGAGGCGGCGTCGGGGGCGGACGTGCTCTACACCGACGTGTGGGCGAGCATGGGCCAGGAGGGATCTTCGGAGGCGCGCGCCGAGGCCCTGGAACACTACCGGCTCGATGAGGCCGCGGTCGAGCTTGCGGCCGACGACGTCATCGTGATGCACTGCCTTCCCGCGCACCGCGGCGAGGAGATCGAGGCAGAGGTCATCGACGGGCCTCACTCGGTGGTGTGGGATCAGGCCGAGAATCGCCTCCACACCCAGAAGGCGCTGCTCGCCTGGTTGCTCGGGTAGCGCTCCTGCGCACAAGCCGCAGGCTCACGCGCTCGTTCTATGAGCGAGACGCACTTGCAGTGGCACGGGATCTCATCGGCTGCCTCCTCGTCGTGGACCACCCCGACGGCCGCGCTGCGCTACGCCTGGTCGAGACCGAGGCCTACCGGGGAGCGCTGGATCCGGGTTCGCACGGATACCGGGGGCCGCGACCTCGAAACCAGTCCATGTTCGGGCCCCCCGGCCGCCTCTACGTCTACCTTTCCTACGGAGTACATTTCTGCGCCAACGTCGTCTGTGGCCCGGAGGGTGTGTCCGAGGCGGTGTTGCTGCGGGCGGGCGAGCCGGTGGCCGGCGTCGACGCAATACGGGCGCGCCGGGGGATCGAGAGCGATCGGCTACTGGCGTCGGGGCCGGGGAGGCTGACCCAGGCTCTCGGTATTACCAGAGAGCATGATGGGGCAAGCCTGCTGCGCGGGGGCTCGATGTGGTGCGCCCGAGATGAGCTGACCCAGCGGTTTCAAGAGATTGGGATCTCTCAGACGAAGAGGATCGGGCTGGGGGCCGGGAGAGGCGACGAGCTTCCTTGGCGCTTCGTGGTGGCCGGCCATCCGTTTGCCTCCCGAACTCGCTAAACGGGATCTTCCCCACAGAAGGAGCGCCCGCCGCTCCTTTCGTAGTGAAATTCGGCTGGTTAGTCGTTCTTGCGCTTGCTCTCCGGGTTGACGTAGATCGTCACCTCCGAGCCTCGCTCCGCTTTCGTTCCCGAGCCGGGGCTCTGCTTCCACACCAGGCCCTCGTTGTCCTCGGCGTCGTTCTCGTTGGACTCGGCCTCCACTACGACGTCCACCTCGAAGCCGCGCTCCTGTAGCCGGTCCGTGGCCTGTTCTTCGCTGAGGCCGAGGACTGCGGGCACCTCCGCCCCCTGCTCACCGTTCTTGGACACGACGATCGTCACGGTCGATCCGGTTGCCACCCGCGTCCCGGGGGCCGGGTCGATGCCGATGACGGTGCCCGGCGGGTACTTGAAGGTGGGCTCCTCCACGGTGGAGATGGGGAAGCCCGCACCCCCCAGAATGCCCACCGCCTTATCGACCTCGAGGTAGAGGACGTCCGGCACCCTCGCCGAGTCGCCGGGCACGTAACAGGTCTTCTCCGGTGCGCTGCCCGACTCGAAGCTGGCGGGCGCTTGTTTGTCAAGAGGGGTGAAGTCGTTGACGAGACAGCCGGTGCGAGTGTCGATGATCACCGTGACGAGATCGGAGGGCACAGGGAAGGCGCTCGCCGGGACGCTCGCCAGGGCCCGCTGCATGAAGTTCGACCAGATAAGCGTCGGCCAGGTGCCCCCAGACACCTGGATGCGGGTAGTGCGGCAGATCTCCTCGCCCTGCGCATTGCGGAACGCCGGGCACGCCGGCAACATCGAGATCGGCGCCGAGGGATAGCCAACCCACACCGAAGCGACCCGGTCGGGCGTATACCCGACGAACCAGGCGTCCTGGTAGTCCTGCGCGGTGCCGGTCTTACCCGCGGCGGGCCGGCCGATCTGGCCGTAAACGGACCCCGTGCCGCGCTGGATCACCTGCGACAGGGCCGAGGTCGCGATGTAGGAGGCGGCCGAGCTGAGCACTTCCTTGGGCTTCGTCTTGTCCTCATAGAGGGGCTCGCCGGAGCGGTCGGTGATCTTGGTGATGGCAATCGGGGGGTGGTAGGTGCCGTTGTTGGCAAGCGTCCCGTAGGCGGACGCCATCCCCAGGGGGTTGACCGTGTTCGTTCCCAGCACGGCTGAGGGAACCGCCGACAGGCTCGTTTCCACGCCCATCTCGTCGGCGGTGTCGACCACGTTCTCAGGACCAACCTCGAGGCCGAGCTGCGCGTAGACGACGTTGACCGAAAACACGGTTGCGTCGAGCAGGGACATGCTTCCGTAGGGCGCCTCCTCGTAGTTGCAGGGCCGCCACGGCCCCCCGTTGTCGGCGTTGGGGAAGGTCATGCAGGCGGGGGCGTCATAGGTCTGGGACAAGGAGGTGCCCCGCTGGAGAGCGGCCGCCAGCGCAAAGGGCTTGAACGCGGAGCCGGCCTGGCGCCCACACCCGGGAGCCCGGTGCTCGAGCCGCCTGGCGCCGCAGTCCTGTACTCGGCCGAGGTGGGGCTCTGCCTGGATAGCGAGGTTGAGCTTGGCGAAGCGGTCCCTCTTCTTCTCGGAGAAGAAGTCCCGGCCCCCCACCATGGCCTTGACCTCGCCCGTCTTGGGCTCGATCGAGACCAGAGATGCGTAGGGGTCGCGGTGCTGCGTCAGTACTGATGAGACCGCCTTGTCGGCTGCCCTCTGCTCCTCCAGGTCCACGGTCGTATAGATGCGCAGGCCTCCGGTGAAGAGTGCTTGCTGCCTCTTCTTCCAGGTGTTGCCGATGTCCTCGAATCGAGGGTCGAAGGTGATGAGGCGCTGGACGTAATCGACGAAATAGGGGGCCGGGTAGCGCTTGCGGTCGGGGGCGGCATTGAGCCCCAGCTTCTTGCGCTTGGCCCTCTGGACCTTGCCGGGCCCGGCCCAACCCAGCTCGTCCATCTTCGTCAGCACCAGGTTGCGCCTCGCCCTGGCGGCGCGCGGGTTGCCGAAGGGGCTGTAGGTCTCGGGAGAGCGCACCAGCGCGGCCAAAAGGGCCGACTGACGAAGCGTGAGCCGGGCTGCATCTATTCCGAAGTAGGCCCTGGCCGCGGCCTGGACGCCGTAGGCGCCGTTCCCGAAATAGACGCTGTTGAGGTAGCGCCTGAGGATCTCCCGCTTGGAGAGGCTGACTTCGAGTTGCCGGGCCAGCGCAGCTTCCTGGATCTTTCTGTCAAAGGTGCGTGCTGCGATGTCTCCGGGAGAGATGATGACGTTCTTGACGTACTGCTGGGTGATGGTCGAGCCGCCCTCCTCTACTCGCCCCGAGCGGAGGTTGGCAACGGCTGCCCTGAGGACCGCCTTGATGTCGACGCCTCCGTGCTCGAAGAAGCGCTCGTCCTCGATGGCGACAATCGCCCGCCGCATCTCACGGGGAATCGTCTTGAGTCTCGATATCACGGTGCGATTCTCGACGCCGTGGAGGTCCGTCAGAAGGGTCCCGTCGGATGCAAAGATGCGGGAGGACTCGGCGGGGCGGTAGGCGAGATCCGACTTTTTCAGCCGGGGGAGGTCGGACAGCTGAGCGCACGACGCCATAAGGAGCGCCGCGGCTGCGCACAACGCTGCTGCGGTTCGAGTGTGGGAAGTGAGCATGGAACAAGCTAGTTTACCGGTGCCGCTCGTTTCGGGCGTGGAATACCATTCGCGCCCTATGAGCACCGCCTACGAGCGCCTGATCTCGAACGCCGAGCACGTCATTCCCGCTCCGGACTTCCAGGCGCGGATCGACGGGCGCCGTCCTCTGCGGGTGAAGCTCGGCGTCGACCCCACGGCGCGCGAGGTCACGTTGGGATGGGCAGTGCCGCTGCGCGTGCTGCGGCGTTTCCAGGACGAGGGCCACATCGCGGTCCTCATAATGGGCGACTTCACGGCGCGCATCGGCGACCCGTCGGGTAAGTCCGAGACCCGGCCCCAGCTGTCGCCGGAGCAGGTCTCGGCGAATGCGGAGGCGTGCGTGGCCCAGCTGCTCGACATTCTTTCGGAGGACAACCTAGAAGTGCGATGCAACTCCGAGTGGCTCGGGGGCCTGGACCTGGGCGAGGTGCTGAAGTTGACCTCCAGCTGCACCGTCGCCCAGATGCTCGAGCGAGAGGACTTCTCGGCCCGCTTCGAGGCGCGCCGGCCCATCTCCATGATCGAGTTCATGTATCCCCTGCTGCAGGGTTACGACTCGGTGGCGATCGAAGCCGATGTCGAGCTCGGCGGCACCGACCAACTCTTCAATCTGTTGATGGCACGCGACCTGCAGAAGGCGTACGGGCAGGAGCCGCAAATAGCGCTCACGATGCCGCTGCTGGTGGGCCTCGACGGATCCGCAAAGATGTCGCAGTCGCTCGGCAACTACGTCGGCATCAGGGAGCCGCCCGAAGAGATGTTCGGAAAGCTCATGAGCATTCCCGATCACCTGGTGCGCCAGTATGCCTCGCTGGCGGCGGAGTTGGCCGCCGAGGAGGTTGACGAGCTGGGGCGTGCCGCTGCGGCGGGAGGGCCGCAGGCGGCCGTGGCCAAACGGCGGGTGGCGCGTGGTGTGGTCGAGCTTTATGGGGGGAGGGAGGCCGCGACGGGGGCCGAGGCCGCCTTCGACCGGCAGTTCAAGCGTCACGAGGCACCTGTAGAGGTGGCTGAGGCTGCCATCCCGGCCGAGGCCCTTGGAGACGACGACCTCGTCGATCTGACCCGCGCGCTGCCCGCCCTCGGGCTCGCCGCGTCGCGCGCGGAGGCCCGCAGGTTGATCGCTCAGGGTGGGGTGAGGCTCGACGGCAAGACGGTGGGGGCCGAGGAGGTCCCTGCGAGAGAGGCTGCCGGGGCGCTCCTCCAGGTGGGAAAGCGCCGTTTCGTCCGACTCCGCTGAGGCAATATGCCTACAAAAGGGTTTGACCCCCGGCGCCGATGCTGGTACATTCATCTGTGCCCCACGGCAAGAATGTTGGAATGGGAGCCGCACCGGGTTCCCCCGAGAGGACAAGGGAGTTATCCATAGGCACCTGAGGAATTGGACAGGTAGCTCGATGACTCGCCGGTGCCTCTAGGGCCGGCGTTTTGCTTGTTGGGGGAGAAGTCGCTCTTTGAGAGCTGAATAGTGTGCCTGCCGAGATACTCGCAGACGGTCGTCTAGGCGATTGTCGTTATGTGGGTTGATCGGAGATCAGTGGACCCACGTCAAGGACGAGCAGGCGCTGCTTAATCTACTTAGGTGGGCTTGTGAGTGCCTTTGACGGACGTACCAATGAAATAAATTCGGAATTACGTCTGAACCTTCGAGGTTCAAGCGTTCTCCGGGTTCAATTCTCTATGGAGAGTTTGATCCTGGCTCAGGACGAACGCTGGCGGCGTGCTTAATACATGCAAGTCGAGGGACGAAACCAAGATGGGCAACCATCGAGGCTGAAACCGGCGAACGGGTGAGTAACACGTGGGTAACGCACCCCAGACACAGGAACAACAACGGGAAACCGTTGCTAATGCCTGATAACCCCTGCGTACCGCATGGCGGGCAGGGCAAAGCTCCGGCGGTCTGGGACCGGCCCGCGTCCTATCAGCTTGTTGGTGGGGTAACGGCCTACCAAGGCGATGACGGGTAGCTGGCGTGAGAGCGTGACCAGCCACACTGGGACTGAGACACGGCCCAGACTCCTACGGGAGGCAGCAGTAGGGAATCTTGCACAATGGGCGAAAGCCTGATGCAGCGACGCCGCGTGAGGGATGACGGCCTTCGGGTTGTAAACCTCTTTCAGCGGGGACGAAGCGAAAGTGACGGTACCCGCAGAAGAAGGTCCGGCCAACTACGTGCCAGCAGCCGC
>JACDAL010000103.1 GCA_013695465.1 Actinomycetota bacterium
GTGGTGCGTGTAGCTTCGACATGGCGGTCCCTCCTCACACTCGGTGTGACAGACACCTCGTCACTACCACCAAGTGGCAGCGGCGAGACGGAGGGCCGCCGTTTCAAATTCCACGGGACCGGGGACAACCTCACGCCCTGGCGCTCGACCGTTTCATCGACTTCTACAATGACGAGAGGCTGCACCAGTCGATCGACTACGTGACTCCGGCCGAGCGTCACGACGGCAGGCACATCGTGATCATCGAGGCGCGCCGACGCGGGATGCAGGAAGCGAAACTACGACGGAGGATGGACGCTTACGGAGGGGTCAGTGAGGATTGATGACTGAGAGAATTTCAGCGCGGTTTTCGGTCAAAGGTTCTGACGCAGTCCACGCTAAGCGATCAGAACGGAAGGGGCGGCACCTTGCCCAAGCATACCACAGACTTTTTCAAGACTCGAGCTAGACCCGGAACACAAGCAACCAGCCTCGTGCGGCTCGAGAAGGAGCTACAGAAAGGGTGGAAAAACAGGCACGGCCTCCCTCAAACGTTTGCACCTGACCCGAGCGGGACCGGGGGCCCTCTCGATCGCGAGCCGCGGCCCGCCCCAAGACCTCCGGTAGTTGAGCGGCCCCAAGCCACATTCGAAGTTGTATTTCACCATATGTAATAGTTCACCCAAATAGGAGGGCCCCTCATTAAGCTTGGCGTCCATTTCATGCTCCTCTCTTGGCGCAGTAGTGGACATCAGGATGACTTTCCGCGCTAGGGCCTTAGCGAAATTCCGGGTGCAGGACTGTCGTCGTCCATAGGTTTGACCACTCTAAGTAGTCTGCTTCCGTCCAGTTGATCTTGTCGGCAACCCTCCGGTTCAGATATGTGACGTAGACGGAACCGTCGCTCTCGTTGCCGAACTGATCCTGGAGCGGGAACTCAGCATCGAGGATGACTTCCTTCAGGGGGATGTTTGTTCCATCGAAGAAAGCCTTGTAGGCGTCAACCATGTCGAGCTCGATGCCCGTCTTTCGGAGCCCGGTTGTGAGATTGTCGTCGGCTCGAAAGGTTACGAAGGCCGTCCAACCCTTACCGATCTTCTCGAAGGAAGTCTGCTTAAGGCGCGGCTTGTCGTAGTTCGTGTCTCCGGCAAAAACATTGGATGCCGTTTGCGCCAGCAGCGCCTTCGGACCCAGTGGCTTCGGCTCAACAGAAACGCCATTAGAAGACTCCGCATCGACCTGGGGCTCGGACTGCGCGACGGGAGCCGAAGTTCCGGAAGCGTCCTTCGTCTGTTTCGTCTCGTCCGGGGCGACCATTCCTATTACGATCAGCGTGCCGATCCCGATGGCGACCCATTTGGCAATCTTCTTACCCTTGCTCGAGCCGGGCTTCGGGGCTACGGGCGCGTATCCAGCTTGCTCCCTGTACTGTTGGTGTCGCTCTTCGTTGGTCATCTCGTTCACGCTCATTTGCTCTTCTCCTAGTGACTTAGAAGCGGACTGTTGCAAAGGTCCGCGGTTTCCCAGGGGCAACATGGAGCGCCCTACTGACGGTGTGGAACTAGTTCTTGCTTGGCCAGGTACTTACTCACGAAGCCGTGTACCACAGAGATGCTGGGACGGTCGTAACCCTTGACGTTCGCGCGTCTCGGGCCGCCTGGGTTAATTGTCGAACCCCTGGACTGAGTTCTTAACTACGTATTCTCGGCACACGCCTGTAACCTGGCCGTCTCCCGCTCGCGAATCGCCCGTAGCTAAGGCCAACTTCGCGAAGTGGGCGGACCTAAACTTTTCGGTTCCGGCTAGAAGAGGCCGCCGGGCCTTCCTTGGGAGAAGTTGAGTGGGACAGAAGGAGCCGCAAGGAATCGCCTCTTCATGCTCGCCACATAAGCTCAACACGATCGGGATCGAACTTCGGATAACCCCGCTTAGCCGGACGGACGACCACTCGCTCGAGGACCGCACCGATAAGCGTCCGTCGCCAGTCAAAGCCCCGAGACTCCCAGGCGTCCCGTATGCCAGTAGAGATGGAAGCAAGCACTCCCGCTCCGCTGTTCCGCTCTAACGCCTTCCTGGTGGCTCCTACGCGCCTCTCGAGGGCATCCCTAGCCGCTAGGTACTCCGACCGTCCGATGAGCCTATCCGCGTAGTGGTCTTTCGCTAGTTGGTCAAGAGCGGTTTGGTCGGACTGAAGTGATGCGAGCAAATCCTGCTGGGCATCATCCTCACCAGAAGCGGCCCGCAGAGCTTCCGCTAGAGCGGGGCTGTCAAGCGCAACCAAGATAGCCTCGGCTACCAATTCCTCGAGCGGTTCAGCCTTGATCGAGACTTTGTTGCAACCGCCGGTGTCGGGACCGCAGACATACGCTCTGGTCTTGTCGATGCGAGGCCGAGCGACCATCCTGCCGCCGCAGAGAGAACAGAAGGCGGTTCCCGTCAACAGGTAGGAACGGGCACGGTGTTGGGTGCGGCCAGGATCGCTCAGGAGCCCTCGTAGGCGCTCCCAGGTGGCTTGGTCGATGATCTCGGACCAGACAGCGTTCCCGACGACCTCACCCTTGTACTCACGCAACCCGGCAACCCTGGGGGCGAGAAGTATTCGCTTGAGGGCTTGAGGCTCCCACCGTCTATCAGCGACGCCGGCACGATTCCACTCGCCGCAAATGCCTCGCATGGATTCCCCCGCAAGGATTCGTCGGGCAGCCTCTCGAACTAGATCAGCCTCCTCGGAGCGGAGCGTGGTCCCGTCCGGTTCGAAGCCGAAGGGGCGCTTTCCGCCCTTGAACTGACCACTCTGGGCTAGGGATTCCATCTTGCGCTTGAGGCGTCTAGAGGAATCGTCGGAGGACTTGCGAGCCACCGCCCCCATGATACGGGCATGGAACCGCCCATCGTCGGTAGACAAATCAACATCCCCGGTCACGGTCGCCATGTGACGGAGCCCCGCCCGATCGCAGACCTCGAAGAAGTGCTCGAGTTCCTTGGGGGAGCGGTGCAGCCTATCCAGGTGCCAGCAGACCACCGCGTCGATGGAGCCCGAGGCGATATCGGCAAGCATCCGCTTGTATGCGGGACGGGGCTTGCCTGAGTAGGCGCTCAGATCGTTGTCGGAGTAGACCTCTGCCACGTTCCAGCCCCGCCTCTCGGCTAACGCTCGACAGTCAGCCTCTTGGCGCTCAACGCCGGCGCGGAGGCCCTGGGGGTCGCTCGAGATTCGGAGGTAGATTCCTAGTCGCTTGGAGTCCATACGTACAAGTATACATAGCAATTGCCCCGGCGACCGCCACGTTCAAGGACCGCAGCTGGCCGCCAAACGGAATGCGCACGAGCGCGTCGCAGCGCCGCTTGATGGGAATCGACAGGCCCCTGTCCTCGGCCCCCAGCACCAGCGCGACGGGCGGGTCGAGTGCGGGCGACGACCAGAGGTCCTCATCGGCGCTCTCGTCGAGCCCCACCACCCAGGCCCCGGCGCCCGCCACTTCGGTGATGGCGACGCCGAGGCTCGAGACTCGTGCCACCGGCAGAAGCTCGGCCGCACCCTGAGACACGCGACGAGCCGCGTCGGTGACGCCCACCGCCCGGCGGGACGGCACCACGACTCCGTGAAAACCAGCGACCGCCGCACTCCTCAGCAGCGAGCCAAGATTCTGGGGGTCCATCACTCCGTCGAGCAGCAGCACTCGCGGTGCCTCGGCCTCGAGGATCGACTCGAGCGCCGAGTAGCGATAGCGGCCGGTACGGGCCGCTACTCCCTGGTGGTTGACCCTGCCGGCAAGACGGTCGATCTCGGCCTTGGGCACACTGCGAACGGGTACCGACGCCTGTGTCGCCCGCCGCCGGATCTCCCCGAGCGCCTGGGACGGGGCCAGCCCCTGCGCGATATAGACGCGCTCGGCCCCCTTGTTGGCCCGCAGCAGCTCCAGGACCGCGCGCCGTCCCGTCACCAGGCCTCCGGAGGAGAGCTCGGTCACGTCGGGAAGCCCCTCAGCCGGTGGGGGACGCGAGGCGCCAGCGCGCCCCCGAGGGGGTGTCCTCGATAACTACGCCCATGCTCCCCAGCCGCTTCCTGATCTCGTCGGCGCGCTCGAACTCGCGCTCTGCCCGCGCCTGTTCTCGGAGCTCAAGCAGGTAGTCGATGAGACTCCCGGCAAGCTCGTCTGAAACCACCTGGGGGGCAAAGGCAAAGCCGAGCACCGAGGTGAGCTCGATGAAAGTGCCGGCGAGTACCTCCAGCCGGCCATGCTCTGCGGAATCGCCTCGCTCCACGGCCCCGAGCCGGCCGTTGCCCTCTCTGACCAGATCGTGGATGACGGCCACGGCAACCGACGAGTTGAAGTCGTCGTCCATCGCCGCGATGAAACGGTCCCTGTAGGAATCCTGCGCTTCGCTCTGGGCGGCCACACTTCCGAGCAAGTGTGCGCACGACTCGTGAAACGTCTTCCAGCGATCGTATGCTGCAGCCGCGTCGCGCAGCGCCTGCTCGGAGAACACGACCTGCGTCCGATAGGAGCCCGACAGCGCCCACATCCGAACGACCTCTCCGTCGAAGCGATCGAGCGCCTGTCGCGCGGTGACGATGTTGCCCAAAGACTTGGACATCTTCTCGGATTGCATCTGAACCATTCCGGAATGAAGCCAGTGCCTGACAAAAGGTGCTTCGCCGGTCAGAGCCTCTGCCTGCGCGAGCTCGTTCTCGTGGTGGGGAAAGATCAGATCCGAGCCCCCACCGTGAAGGTCGAAGCCCATCCCCAGATAGCGGATGGACATCACAGAGCACTCGATGTGCCATCCGGGCCGTCCCGGCCCCCACGGCGAGCTCCACGACGGCTCCCCCTCCTTGGCCGCCTTCCACAGCGCGAAATCGAGCGGGTGCTGCTTGGCGGGATGGGGCTCGACCCGTTGGCCCGCCCGCATGTCCTCGAGAGAGCGCCCGGACAGGCGCCCGTATCCGTCGAAGCGTTCTACTGCGAAGAAGACGTTGCCGTCGGCCTCGTAGGCGAATCCTTGCTCGACCAGCCCTTCGACTGCTGCAACCATGTCGGGGATGTGCTCTGTGGCGCGTGCAAGGATGTCGGGCGCGCCCACCCCGAGCGCTTTCATGTCGCCCTCGAACGCCTCCGAATAGCGGTGCGCGAGCGTCTCCTCGTCGACATCCTCCTGACGAGCGCGCTCGATGATCTTGTCGTCGACGTCCGTGTAGTTCATGACGAACGTCACCTCGAAACCGCGATAGGTGAGATAGCGGCGGATTAGGTCGAACCACAGGAACGTTCGGGCATTGCCTATGTGGACCAGCCCGTAGACGGTGGGCCCGCACACGTACATCGAAACGCGCGAGGGATGAGCGGGCTCGAATGGAACCACGCTGCGGGCGGCCGAGTCGTAGACGCGAAGGCTCATAGGGAGAAAAAGCCTACCTTCGGGGTCGGCGACTCTGATCTGGCGAGAAAGCGGGTTTTGTGGGACTCAGAGCTCGGGAAACCGCGCCGAGAGGCGCTCAAAACGCGAAGGCCGGCTACTCCAGGAGCACCACTGCGAGCGCGGCGATGCCCTCGCCCCGCCCGGTGAAGCCGAGCCCGTCGGTAGTTGTGGCCTTGACGGAGATCGAGGCGGGGTCGGCCCCGAGCGCCTCGGCCACGCGGGCCGCCATCTCGCTCCGGTAGGGCCCTAGACGAGGCCGCTCGGCAATCACGGTGACGTCTGCATTGACGAGCTTCCATCCTGCGTCACGGGCAGCCGCTGCGCTCGACGCCAGAATCTCGAGGCTCGAGGCGTCTCGCCAGGCCTCGGTCGGCGGGAACATGCCCCCGAGATCGCCGAGATTCGCCGCGCCCAGTAGTGCGTCTCCAAGCGCGTGGCTTACGACATCGGCATCGGAGTGGCCGGCCAGGCCCGGCGAATCCGGCACCACTACCCCACCCAGAACCAGGGGCCGGGCGGCGTCGAAGGCATGGGCGTCGAAACCGAGGCCGATCTTCATCCCCGCAGCAAGACCTCTGCTAGCTCGAAGTCTGCCGGGTGGGTGAGCTTGGGGTTGGGCCCTGCCCCCTCCACCAGGGCGATCCTGTAACCGAGACGTTCGAGCAGCTGAGCATCATCGGTCCCCTCGAAGCCGTCCCTGTGGGCGCGGAAGTGCGCCTCCTTCAGGGCGGCGGTTCTGAACGCCTGGGGGGTCTGGATCCGAAAGAGGCAGGCGCGCTCGACGGTCTCGACGATGAGCCCCGCGTGTGCGCGTTTGAGAGTCTCGTCGACGGCCGCACCGGGCACTGCCCCGTCTGCCTCTCTCAGCGCCTCGACCACCGCGACAAACAATGCCGCGGGCGCCAGCGGCCGGGCGGCGTCGTGCACGACCACGGTCTCCGCAGCGACGAGCTCGAGTGCGGCCCGCACCGAGCCCTGCCTGGTGTGCCCGCCGGAGACCACTACCACCTCGGAGATGCCCTCGACCTCCGCCCGCGCATGGTCGAGGCGGTCCTTGGGGACGGCGATCACGCAGGGACGGCAGCCAGAGGACAGGACGGCGTCGAGCGAGCGCGCAAGGACGCTTTTTCCCGCCAGCGCTCGGAATTGTTTGGGCACGGACGAGCCGGAGCGCTCGCCACGCCCACCCGCGGCGAGTATCGCCGAGGGGGGTGCTTGAACTATCCCAGGACCTCGTCGAGCAGCTGCTCGGCCTCGTCCTCGTCGCAACCCTGAGCGAAAGTGAGCTCCGAGACCAGGATCTGACGGGCCTTGGTAAGCATCCGCTTCTCCCCGGCGGACAAACCCTTTTCCCGGTCCCGCCGGTGGAGGCTGCGCACGACTTCGGCGACCTGATAGATGTCGCCCGATCTGAGCTTCTCGACGTTGGCCTTGAAGCGACGCGACCAGTTGGTGGTGTTGGTGGTGGGCTCGTTCTTCTTGAGCACCTTGAAGACCTTCGGCATCTCGCGGGCCGGAGTAATCTCGCGGATCCCCACCTCTTCGGTAGAGTCGGTGGGAACCATCAACGTCAATTCCCCATAAGCAAGCTTGAGAATGTAGTACTCGCGCTCCTCCCCCATAAGCTCTCGCTGCTCTACCTTCTCGACAACAGCAGCCCCGTGATGGGGGTACACAACCTTGTCACCTACGTCAAAACGCACGAATGGAAACCTCCTTCGGCGCTCCTAACGGTGCCGCCAATGAACGAATGCCCCAAGCCGGAACCCGGTCTGGCCGGTCCCATGCCTCGCTGGATCCAGGGTAGCACGGCGGCACCCCGAGCAAGCCGAGCAGAGCAAGCCGAGAACTACCCAGCTCAAGCACTTACCGGCTCCAGTTGCGGCAGGGGCGAAACAGCCCTCGACCGCATCGGCTGAGCCCGGGCCGCGATGTGAGCTACGGCTGCAGCCACGTCTGCAAGGACCACCGGTTCGAGCTGAGCGGGGACGTCGCTGCATCCTCGCGGTATGAGAGCCGTGCGGAACCCGAGCCTGACCGCTTCGGCAAGCCGCCGCTCGATCCCGGGCACCCGGCGCACCTCGCCGGCAAGACCGACCTCCCCCACCGCCACGAGGTCCTCCTCGACGGGAATGTCCGTCGCCGCCGATACCAGGGCGAGCAGCACCGCCAGATCAGAGGCCGGCTCACGCACTGCGATGCCGCCGGCGGCCGAGGCAAAGACATCCCGGGGCGCCAGCTGAAGGTTGACGTGCTTGCTGAGCACTCCCAGGAGAAGCGACAGCCGCCCGCCCTCGAGGCCTTGAGCAACCCGCCGGGGCTGGCCGGAGCTGGGGGGAGCGACCAGCGCCTGCATCTCGATCAGGACGCAGCGAGTGCCCTCTAGGCCCGGAAACACGACCGAGCCCGTCACCCCTCGCCTGCGGTCGGCCAGCAGCATGGCCGATGGGTCCACAACCCCCTCGAGACCGCGCCGGCCCATCACGAAAACACCCGTCTCCTCGCACGAACCGAAGCGGTTCTTCACGGCCCTGAGCAGGCGCAGGGAGGTCGTTCGCTCTCCCTCCAGCGACAACACCGCGTCCACCATGTGCTCGAGCGTCTTGGGGCCTGCGATCCCGCCGTCCTTGGTTACGTGACCGACGAGGACGACGACCGCTCCCTCCCGCTTTGCGAAGCGTCCAAGGGCCGCGGTGCAGTCCCTGAGCTGCACGGGAGAGCCGGCGGCCTGGTCCAGCCCCGACATCTCGACCGTCTGGATGGAGTCCACCACGACGACCTCGGGCTGCTCCTGCGCGCACGCCTCGAGAATGCCTTCGACCGAGGTCTCAGAGGTCGCCCGCAGCCGCTCGCCGTCGACCTGGAGGCGGTTCGCCCGCAATGCCACCTGGGCCGGTGACTCCTCACCGGTGACCAATAGCGTGGTCCGCCCCGATTGACCCAGTGCGTCGAGCAACTGGAGGACCAGGGTGGACTTGCCGATTCCGGGCTCGCCGGCGAGCAGGCAGATTTCTCCTGAGACGAAGCCGCCTCCGAGGACGCGGTCCACCTCGCCGATGCCACTCTCGATGCGCGCAGGCGCACGAGCCCCGCGCCCCAGGGTCGAGACTGCGGCGGTCGGGACGGTGGGAGCAGTTTGCGTACTCCAGGACGAGCACTTGGGGCACCGCCCGAACCATTTCGAAGAGTGATGGCCGCATTCTTCGCATCTGTAGGCCGCAAGATGTTCTCTGGTGATCATGGGCACGAACCTATCGGGGGCCTGTGACAGTGGTCTTCAGAGAACACTGCGCGAACCAAACCCTTGCGGATCTAAGTCGCGTGGTGCCTGAGATGGTGCTAGAGCTTGATTGCTAGCTCATAGATGCGCTCGCTGAGGTGAACACCTTGTTCCTCGACGCGGGCGCTCAGTCCGTTCATCCTGTCCGACAGGGCCTCGATCTTCCACAAGCGTCAGCGT
>JACDAL010000042.1 GCA_013695465.1 Actinomycetota bacterium
AGCACCCCGCCCTGAAGGCAGCGAGCCACCACGGCGGCGGCCTCGGCCTTTGCCGGTGCCTTGGTCTTTTTGTCACAGACCAGCTCGATGCCGATCATCGGTCCCAGACCGCGCACCTCTCCGACAAGCGTGAGCTCGTCTGCCAGTGGGTCCAGGCGGGAGCGGATCACCTGGCCCTGGATCCGGCCGCGCTCCATGAGATCGGTCTCCGTCAGCTCGGCGATGACCGCCAGCGCCGCGGCGCAGGCCACGGGGTTGCCGCCGAAGGTGCCCCCGAGGCCCCCGACGTGGGGGCCCTCCATTACTTCTGCCGTGCCCGTGATGCCCGAGATCGGCAGGCCCGCCCCCAATGACTTGGCCGTGGTGACGATGTCCGGCACCACGCCGTAGTGCTCGATCGCGAACATCTTGCCGGTGCGGCCCATGCCGGCCTGGACTTCGTCGTCTATCAGGAGGATGCCGCGCTCGGAGGCGATCTGGCGCAGTGCCGGGATCCAGTCGTCGGGCGCGACCACAAAACCGCCTTCGCCCTGGACCGGTTCGACCACCAGCGCGGCGACGCTATCGGCGCCGATCTGCGAGTCGATCTGGTCGGCGAGTTGCTCGGCGCAGGCAATGCCGCAGGAAGGATGAGTGAGCCCCAGCGGACAGCGATAGCAGTAGGCGAAGGGAGCGCGGTAGACCTCCGGGGCGAAGGGCCCGAAGCCGTGCCGGTAGGGCATCTCCTTGGCGGTCAGAGTCATGCCCATCAGGGTGCGTCCGTGAAATCCGTTGGTGAAGCCGACCACCGCGTCCCGCCCGGTGTTGTAGCGGGCGATCTTGACGGCGTTCTCGACCGCCTCGGCCCCCGAGTTGGACAGCATGGTCTTCTTGGCGTGATCTCCGGGGGTGATCGAGTTCAAGGTTTCGGCCAGTTCGACGTAGCCCTCGTACATGGCGACATGGAAGCACTCGTGGAGGGTCTTCTCGACCTGATCCTTGACCGCCTGCAGGACGCGGGCATTGGCGCGGCCCACATTGAGCACCCCGAGCCCGCCGGCAAAGTCGATGAAGCGGTTGCCGTCGACGTCGGTGACGAGGGCGCCGTCGCCTGACGAAATGAATATGGGCGCGGTGTTGAAGACGGCGCGGGGGACGGCCTCAGCGCGCCTGTTGGAAAGCTGGCGCGAGATGGGCCCGGGTACGACGTTCAAGCTAATCGCCATGGCGAACCACTGCTCTTTCCCCCACATCTCCCCCCGGTGTTCGCAACTGCGTCCAGAGAACACCTAGCACTCAAGACTCAATCTATAAGAGTAGTAGCCAATCGAGCAGGTGCGAGCAGGCGTAACAGGGGGGAGGGCGTTTGTACACTCTGTAGCATCGTGAGCCTTGCCGTGTCCGAACTCCTGAAGCTGCCCGGCCTGAGGTTGGAGGTCGTCGGCGGCGCCCGGGGACTCGAGAGGGAGATCACCTGGGCGCACATCTCGGAGCTTTCTGATCCCACCCCGTGGTTGTCCGGGGGCGAGCTGCTGTTGACCACCGGGATGGCGCTGGGGCAGGAAGAGGGCGCCCAGCGCTTGTACGTCGAACGTCTTGTCTCGGCTGGGGTGTCGGGACTGTGCTTCGGCGTGGGATTCGGCTTCGAAAAGACACCGGATGCCATGGTCACGGCGGCCGAAGAGGCGGGGCTGTGTGTGCTCGAAGTACCTCTCCCCGTCCCCTTCATCGCCATCACGAAGGCGATCAGCGCCGAGCTGTCCGAAGAGCGCCTCAGGGACGCCCAGATGTCGGTCGAGATGCACGAGCGTCTGGCCTCGTTGGTCTCCGAGGGCGCAGGACCGGCCGACGTTCTCGATGAGGTCTGCGAGCTCCGCAACGGCTGGGCCATCCTGTTCGATTCGGGAGGGGGGGTGGTGGCTCGCTCGGGATCCGGCTCCCCATCCCCGGAGGAGGTGTGGGCCGCTCTGCCCCCCGGCCTGGCGGACGGACAAGAGCTCGATACTTCTGCGGAGGCCTCGCCCGAGGGGTCGCGGCTGGCGGTGAGGGTGGTGTCGGGGCGGCGCCAGGAGGCAGTGCTCGTGTACGGCGCCGCCCGCAAGCTGCAGGGACGCGATCGCATCGTGGTGCACCACGCCGTGACCGTGCTGGGCCTGTTGCTGGCATCCCGGCGCGCGGTCATCGAGGCCGAGCGACGTATCGCCGGAGATCTGCTCTCGGAGGCGTTCGCCGGACGTCTGCGAGGCCCCGATCTCGAGCGCCGGCTCGAGCTCGCCGGATTTCCCGGAGTCTCCGCCCTTACCGCCTTGGCCCTGGAGCCGCTGGAAGGCTCCGATCCGCGGGGCCTTCAGGATCTCTCCTGGGCGCTCGACGGCATCCTGGGGCGGCGGTGCCCGGCGGCGCGCACAACGGTGACGCACGGACGGGTGGCTTGCCTGGTCGCTCACGACTCCCCCGAGACCCTGGCTCGCGAGCTGCTCGACGAGCTCGAGCATTCATCACGGCGCTCTGGGCTCGGCCTCCACGCGGTCCGAGCCGGAGTGGGCGAGACGGTCTCGGTTGCGGGAGTCAGGCGCTCCTATCTGACGGCCGTCTTCGCTCTGCGTGCGGCCCGTGGCCGCAGCAGGCTGGGCCTGCCCTCCGACCTCGGCTCTTACCGCTTCCTGCTGTCGGCTCAGCCGACCCCACTCTTGGAGGGCTACGTGCGAACAGTGTTGGGGCCGCTCCGGGACCGGGACCAGACGCGCTCGTCCCAGCTGGTGGAGTCGGTTCGGGCTTTTATTGCGGCGGGAGGGCGCTGGGAGCGCGGGGCGGAGGCCCTGGGGATCCACCGGCACACCCTTCGTTATCGCGTGCGCCAGGCCGAGCAGCTTCTCAATCGGGACCTCGGCTCGGCCGAGGATCGTCTCGAGGTCTGGTTGGCTCTGAAGGCGGCCGAGATCCTCGAAGAGTGATCGAAATCCCCGTCCAGTGGTCGTCAGATGTCGCATGGCAGCGTTTCACGACCACTCGGCACCGAAGGGACGGGAACACGCCGCCCCCTCGGCTGCGTCAAAGAGCCATGACGAAGAGGACGAAACTCCTCGCCCCCCTCACCGCCCTTGTCTTTGTCCTCGCCGCCTGCGGCCAGCCGTCGCCTCAGCCCGGCGGCTCCGGCGGTTCCTCGGGCGACGAAGATGTGGTGAGCAGCAACCCCAACGACAATCCCTCGAACGATGAGCCCGG
The DNA here is from genome assembly GCA_013695465.1 of Actinomycetota bacterium. GTDB lineage: Bacteria > Actinomycetota > CADDZG01 > CADDZG01 > WHSQ01 > JACDAL01. The sequence goes on from JACDAL010000042.1 coordinate 3,205, forward strand.
CCCGGGAGCCAAGCTCGTCACACCACAGGGCGACGCCCAGAACGTCATCCCGGGGGCCTGGCGCAGGGTCAAGATGGTCGACGAGGACACGCTCAAGGTCTTCTTCTGGGGAGGGGTCGAGCCCTGCTCGGTGCTGGACTCGGTCGATGTCTCCTACTTCGGGGATCAGGTCGCACTGACCCTGTTCCACGGTGCGGGAGCGAATTCAGCCAACAAGGTCTGCCCGGAGCTTGCGGTTCTCAAGGTGGTTGAGGTCGACCTCACCGAGCCGCTCGGGGGCCGCGATGTGGTCGATGGAGCCGACAAGCTCGAGAAGTAGCCACCGGCGGAGCCCAAACCGCGTTTTGAGCGCTTCTCGGTGCAGTTTTCTGCACTGTGGCGCCCCTAAAACCCATCCCACCGGGTAACTTCCGACTAAGAGTCAATCGACTCGGTAGCCGAGGAGGGCCGAGTATGGGGTCGCAGGGCGCGCGGCTCAACGTTGCGCAGAAGCTGATCGAGTCGCACCTCGTGGCAGGGGACATGACCCCCGGAGAAGAGGTGGGCCTGCGCATCGATCAGACGCTGACTCAGGATGCGACCGGGACCCTGGTGATGCTCGAGCTCGAGGCGATGGCTCTCGATCGGGTGCGCACCGAGCTCTCGGCCCAGTACGTCGACCACAACCTGCTGCAGGCCGATGAGAGAAACGCGGACGACCATCTCTTCCTCTACAGTGCCTGCCAGAGGTTCGGGTTGTGGTACTCGAAGCCGGGCAACGGGGTCAGCCACCCCCTTCACATGCAGCGCTTCGGCATTCCCGGCAAGACGATGGCGGGCTCGGACAGCCACACTCCCGCCGCCGGCTCCCTCGGAATGCTGGCCATCGGGGTCGGCGGTCTCGAGGTAGCCATGGCGATGGCGGGGGAGCCTTTGTTCGTCACGATGCCGGAGATCTGGGGCATCGAGCTCCACGGCCGGCTGCCGGACTGGGTCTCGGCCAAGGACGTGATCCTCGAGATGCTGAGGCGTCACGGCGTCAAAGGGGGCCGCGGCCGTATCGTCGAGTATCACGGCGGCGGGCTCGAGCATCTCTCGGCTATGGACCGGCATGTGATCGCAAACATGGGGGCCGAGCTCGGCGCCACCACCACGGTGTTTCCCTCCGACGAGGAGGTTCGGCGTTTTCTTGCGAGCGAATGCCGTGTCGACGACTGGATCGAGCTGGTGGCGGACGAGGGCTGTTCCTACGACGTGGAAGAGAGCATCGACCTCTCGAAGCTCGAGCCTCTCATCGCCACTCCTTCCAGCCCCGGAAACGTGGTGTCGGTGACCGAGGTGGCCGGCCGGGAGATCTCTCAGGTGGTCGTGGGCTCGTCGGCCAACCCGGGGCTGCGGGACTTCGCGGTGGTGGCACAGATCGTCGCCGGCAAGCAAACGCATCCGCGCGTCTCGCTGGACGTGAATCCCACCTCACGCCAGACGCTCGAGGTCCTGATTCGCGAGGGACTGCTTGCCCCTTTGGTGCATGCGGGAGCGCGCTTGCATCAGTCGGGCTGCATGGGGTGTATCGGTATGGGGCAGGCGCCCGCATCCAATCAGATCAGCCTGCGAACGATGCCGAGGAACTTCCCCGGCCGTTCGGGGACCAGGGACGACCTCGTCTATCTGTGCTCGCCCGAGACCGCGGCCGCCTCCGCACTGACCGGTGAGATTACCGACCCCCGCTCGCTCGACATGAGCTACCCGCGCTATGAGACCCCGAAGGACCAGGCGATCAACACCGAGATGCTTGTGCCGCCACCTCGAGAGTCTCAGAAGGTCGAGCTCGTCAAGGGCCCGAACATCTCGTCGCTGCCGGACTTCGAGCCGCTGCCCGACGAGCTGAGGCTCGAGGTGCTCCTCAAAGTGGCAGACGACGTCTCGACCGACGAGATCATGCCGGCGGGACAGCGCGTGCTGCCGTTTCGCAGCAACATCGAAAAGATTTCCGAGTTCGTCTACTGGCAGGTCGACGACACGTATCACCGGCGCGCGCTCGAGGCGAAGGAGGGAGACGGCCATGCGATCGTCGCAGGCCACAACTACGGGCAGGGTTCGAGCCGAGAGCACGCCGCGATCGCGCCCCGTTACCTCGGCCTCCGCGTGGTGGTCGCCAAGAGTTTCGCCCGTATTCACTGGCAGAACCTCCCCAACTTCGGGATTCTTCCGCTGGAGTTCGAGCAGGAGTCAGATTTTGACGCCGTGGAGCAGGGCGACGTGCTGTTCCTGGCGGCGTTGGGCGAAGCGCTGAAGGGGCCGAAGCGCCGCGTCACCGCCGCCAACGAGACCAAAGACGCAGAGGTGACGCTCTCCCACCGTCTCTCCGAGCGCCAGGTGAGCATGGTGTTGAAGGGTGGGCTGATCCCGATGTTCAAGGACCGGCTCACCGAGGAGGCGGGCCACACGCGTTGATGAGAGCGCTGAAGCTCCTATGGGCGAGCCCGGCGAGCATCGTCGGAGCTCTGCTGGTTCCCTTCTTCCGCTCGCATCGGGTTTCCTCGGGGGTGCTGCTGTGCGAGGGTGCCGCGTGGCCCGGCCGGCTCGGCTGGCGCTACCGGGCCATAACGCTTGGGCACGTGGTGCTGTGCGTCGATGAGTTGGACGACGCCCTTCTCGCCCACGAGCTCGTGCACGTCCGGCAGTACGAGCGGCTGGGAGCCTTGTTCATGCCCGCCTATTTGTGGGCATCCGCCGCCGCGTGGCTCCGCGGGGGCCATTACTACCGCGACAACCGCTACGAGATCGAGGCCCGCCGCGCCGATCACTAAAAGGCCAGGTTCCGGTTAGGCCGCCTCCCGTAGGTCATCTTGCGGTAGATGAAGAGGAGGACCGTGGCGACGAGGATCGAGGCGATCTACGGCACTTCCGGGTTGTCCGGAACCCTGACCTTTTCCCCCGTCTGGTCTCGGGGGAGCGAGTCTGACTCACTAAGATCGGCCTGGCCTAACCTGGGGTGACTATGAGCTTCGAGAACCGGGTCTGCGTGATAACGGGGGCCTCGAGCGGCATCGGACGGCGCACGGCCCTCGACCTCGCCTCCCTCGGAGCGCGCGTCTGCGCCGCCGCTCGTCGGGAGGACCGCTTGGAGTCGCTCCTGCTCGAGATCGGCGGGGAGGAGCAAGGGCACAGCTTCCATGTCACCAATGTGTCCTCCAAACAGAGCGTCAAGAGCTTGGCCGATCATGTCTCGACCACTTACGGACGCCTCGACTTGCTGGTGAACAACGCAGGCTTCTCCGATAGCAGGTCGCTGGAAGAGCCTGGAGGGGTGGCCGCGCTCGAACGGGTCATGGCTACGAACTTCTACGGCGCGGTCTTCTGCACCGCCGAGCTGCTTCCGCTGTTGGTGTCCTCGTCGCCCTCGAGCGTCGTCAACGTCGCCTCGGTGGCGGGTCGCCTGGCGCTGGGAGGCGACCCCTCCTACTGCGCCTCGAAGTTTGCCCTCGTCGGCTGGTCCGAGGCACTTCAGTCTCAGCTGGCCGGCAAGGGAGTCCACGTGGGAGTGGTCGAGCCCGGCCTCATTCCCACCGAGGGGTTCCCCCAAGCCAAGGTCCGAACGGACCCACTCCTCAGGTACCTGCTGGGCACCGAGGCTCAGGTTTCGGCGGCCATCCTCGACACCGTGCGCCGGCGTGTCTTCGAGCGCACGGTTCCGCGCTGGTACTACCTCCTGCAGCTCCCCCGACTGCTGGCACCGCCCCTTTATCGCGCGGCCGAGCGCCGGCTCATTGCTCCGCGCCGGGTTGGTCCCTTGGACCTTTAGCGGCGGGCCACCGTTCCTCGGCGCCCGGCGGATTATCCCCGGGAACTGAAGGGCCGCGAATGGGGCACACTGGAACGCTATGCCCGGCTTCTTCCCCACGGGCTCCAGGCCCGCGCTGGTCGTGGCGGCACCCCTTGTCGCCGCGTTGATGTCGCCCCCGGCTCCGGGGCAGGCGATCCTGCTTCAACAGCCTGCGACAAAGATGGCCCAGCGCTGCGAAGGCTCGAGCGACCCGACCCTGTTCTCGAGCAACCGGCGCGTCGTGAGCACCGCGCGCGGGCGCCTCCTGGCGCTTTACGACCCTCACGGTGCGGGGCAGCAGCTGGTGTGGCGCGACCCCCCGGGAAAGTGGCGGGAGCGGACTCGGGGAGAGGTGCCGGACGGCTTCCTGCCGGGTGCCGGGCGGAAGGACCGCTCCGATCGACCCTCTTCGATCGCAGTGGCGCGCGACGAGCGTGGCCACCAGGCCGCCTGGATCGTCACCAGCGGCGGGGGCTTCGGGAAGGCCGAGGGGGCCGGTGTGCGGCTGCGCCGGCTGAGCGGGCTGAACCACCCTGAGGGCCCCAAGGTGGGACCGGCGGTCAGGGTGCAGCGAGGACAGGGAGCGCGTGCCGACCTCGCCTTCGAGAGGGGGCCGAACGGCCGCTATCGAGGCGTGATCTCGTGGCTAAGACGGACGAATCGCGGCACCTATCGGTTCAGGACCGCGTGGTTCACCGACCTGACCTCGGACAGACCGAGAATCAGGGCTCGCAGCACGATCTTCAGAAGCGTCGTGGGCTCGCCGACCGGCACCTTGGTCCCAACCGAGGGCGGCATGAGAATCATCGCCTCCACCGCATCCGGCCGGCTGCGACTGTTCAAGCACCGGTCCGGAACGGGTTTGCGAAGGTGGCGCAGGGGGCGAGCCGAAGTGTCCATCTGGCCTCGCTCGAAGCCGAGCGCTGTGGCCCTCGAAACCGGCCGGATCCTGGCCGCGGCGGAGGCCCGGGTGCGGGGGCGCCGCGTGGTGAGGGTCCTGAGCTTCTTGGCTTCGGGGTCGCGTGTTCGAAGGATCATGAACCGCCGGGGCTGGAGCCGGCCGGCTTTGACATCGGCCCGAAGATCGGGCCGGGCGTGGTTGGTGGCGGTCCGAAGGCGCGACGAGACGATCGTCTCGAGGGGCTTCAGGTCTGGTTCGGGATGGGGAAGGGTCCGAGTAGAGACCCGGGTGCGAGGGCCGTTGAGTACGGCGGCGCCAAACGTTCCCCGTTACTCGAGCCGGCGACTGCGGGTGTTGCTGGCGGGCGTGGCTTGTCCCGGCCCCCGTGACGCCAACGGAGTGATCGCCTACGAGCGAGGGATCTAGCCGGGATCAGGCCCGCGGTCCTGCGCCCGCCGCCACTCGAACCGGCGCGCCTTCTGGGGGCCGAGCCCGTAGCGGTGCAGAAAAGCGTTCGTGTGCCCATGCATCTCTGCGACCAGATCACGATCGGATAACTGCGCGAAGCGGTAGTCGTACCCGTCTGAGACGACATCGATCAGCCCGTATCCGAACGGGTAGGCGCCCGGCGTAGCGACCTCGGTGACAGGAACGCCGTCGAAATCGCGGATCCGGGCGTTGCGGTGGGTGTGGCCGCAGAACACGCCCCACACGTTCCCCGAGTCGCAGGTGGCGTGCAGCCTTCCGCTGTCGAGGTCCCGCAACCCGAAGATGATCGGTGGAAAGCTCGTGAAGGGCTGCACTGGATGGTGGAGAAAGACGAATGTCGGTGTGCCGCCCGAAGAAGCGACTTCGGCGAGGAGGTCGTGCTGCGCTGCCGTCAGAGAGCCTCGCTCGACCGACCCCCCACCGGGTGTGAACTCCCCGGTCACCAGGTTGAAGGAGGAAAACGGCGAGAGAGATCGCTCCGCCGAGTCGAGCAGGCAGAAGCGCATGTCGTCGTGCTCGATTAGCGCACCCTCCGGACGGCGACCGAAGGTGGCGGCGAAGTGATCCGTGAGCGTTCCCTCTGAACGCGAGTAGACGTCGTGGTTGCCGACAACGCAGTGCCACGGCATGGCAAGCCGGGAAAGCACTTCCTGAGCGAGCGACAGCTCCGAAGCCTCGCCCCTTTCGGAGAGATCACCGAGTTGAATGCAGAGCTCGGCCCCCGAAGAGTTGATGTCCTCCACTGCTGCTCTAGCGCTTGCCTCCCCCCAGCGAGAGCCGAGGTGAAGGTCGGAGAGGACCGCCACGCGCAGCCGAACCCCGCCGGCGGGTTCCTCTGCCGTCGGGAGGGGCTTGAACTCCGGGACGGGGGGGAGCTCACGTGGGAACTCGACCGCGTTCCTGTCCTCTTCTCCCAGGGCTTGCAACTCCTGTATCCCATCGTCGAGGTAGGGCGCGATGTGGGCCCCCGCCCAGTCGCCCAGGCGCACGATGAAGAGCTCCGAGAGGGGCTCATCCGCTGCCCCTGCCCCTGCCACCGAGCGCATCCAGTCGGCATGGGACGCGACCAGCTCGGAGTCTGGTTTTCGAACGCGAGAGAGTAGCGAGGTCTCGACGATGGCGGCTCGGCGGAGAGCTCGGCTGCGCGCCGCCTCGAAGCGAGGCGCCTCGGCCGTCCAGGACCCGCAGACCTCGGCGCGCGCTGCCTCCACAACCCAGGCGGAGCGCAGGAGGTCTGTCCTGATCTCGTCGGAGAGAACCGGTTCACTCATGAGCGCACAGGATAGGGTCCGTTCCGCTGGCTAAGATGTCGAGTGCTTTGGCGTCACTTCCCCGCCTAAAACTGATACTGAAATTGATCGCTTGAGTTTGATCACGTGACTCGATCGACTCGATCGAGTGATCGAAAAGGAGAGCCTTGTGTCGCTTGCTCACAGGATCGGGGAGGCCCCACGCACAGACTGGGACCGTTACTTTCTCAACATCGCCCGCGAGACCGCGACCCGCTCCAACTGCGTCCGCCGCAAGCACGGAGCCGTGGTGGTGAGACGCCGGCGTATCTGCTCGACCGGATACAACGGCCCGCCGTCGGGGCACGCCCACTGCGACAAGGGTGCCTGCCCGCGAGCCTCCTCCGAGGCCGCCAGCGGCTGGGGCCACGACGACTGCATCGCCATTCACGCGGAGGCCAACGCCCTGCTGTACTCCTCTCCCGAAGAGCGCGACGGGGCCTCCATCTACATCACGGGAGTGCCGTGCTTCGCTTGCGCGAAGCTCATCGCCAACTCGGGAATCGCCGAGGTGGTGGCCGAGGGGCTGCCCTACGAGGGCTGGGAAAGGGTTCGTACCTTCCTACTCGACTGCGATGTGAGAGTCCGCCTGTTGTAGGCGGCTGCCCCGACCGCGCTATCAGGTGCGGCAAGCCTCGAACAGCAGGGCAAGGCGGCTTCTGTCCCGTGCCGTGACCTTCCAGCCTTCGCTTCGCAACTCCGCCAGTACCTGTCTGTGACTCTTGAAGATAGTCGGCAGGTGTTTACTGAGGGAGAGAGGGAGTAGCGCTCCCACTGGGAACGTGATCATGCAGACGAAGAGTGAGCCTGCGTGGTCCAGCACCCGGCCCAGCTCGGCCAGCGCGAGCGGAAGCGGCGGCATGACCTGCAGGCCGTTGGTGCACATGATCGCTCCGAAGGAGCGGTCCCGAAACGGCAGGTGCTGCACATCTGCTTGCGCCGTCGAGAGCCACTCCGCCCCCCGCCCGTCGGCGCGCGATTTCGCCTCCTCGACCATGCCCGCGGCGATGTCGGCGCCCACCACGAAGCCTCCCCGGCCCCATCTCAATGTGAAGAAGGCGGTGCCGACGGGCAGGTCGAGGATCGGACGGTGCCCGGCGGCCTGCACCGCGCCGGTGCCCTGTGCGAGCACCTTGGAGTGGAGACGCCCGGCCAAGAGCCTGAAGCCGAAGCTCACTACCACCCTGTCGTAGAGCCACGACGCGGTTGCCGAGTAGAAGCGAGCTTCGAAACGCTGGAAGCTCGAGAGCGAGGGGCTCACGACCGCTCCTGCGCCCGTGGCGGGAGCTCGGAGTAAAGGCACTGCTCCGGGGCCTTATCGACCCTGAAGCCCTTGAACGCCGGGGCGCGCAATCTCCCTGAGACGGTGAGCTCTCGGTACTCGACGGTTGCGACCAGGACCGGGTCGACCCAGTGAGGGGCGCGCAGAGGTTTGCCGAACCCCGATGGGGTGGTGCCGGTGGGATCCTCACCGAAGGGGCGGGCGTCGGATTCGAGGTCGAGCAGAAGCGGCATGATCTCGGCGATCATTTTCTGGGAGAAGCCGGTTCCGACCGAACCCAGGAAACGGAGCACGCCGGCTTCGTAGGCCCCCACCAGCAGGGCCCCGAAGGAATCGGCCCTGGTTCCCTCGCCGCGCGACCACCCTCCGATCACGACGTCGGCCTCGTGGGTGACCTTGATCTTGAGCCATTCCTTCGTTCTCTTTCCGGGCCGGTAGGGAGAACCGAGCCGCTTGGCGACGATGCCTTCCATGTGCCTGGCCTCGACCTCGGCTGCCAACGAACGCCCATCGGTTCGAATGGACGGAGACACCTGCACGTGGCGGGACGGTACGACGAGTTTCTCCAGCATCTCCTTGCGCTTCTCGATCGGATGCTCGACGACGGAGCGACCGTCGAGATAGAGCAGGTCGAAGGCGATGAAAGTCACCGGCAGGGACTTAGTGGCACGTTCGATGTCGTGTTTGTTCTGCAGGTTGATGCGGCTCTGCAACAGCTCGAATGAGGGAACCCCCTCTTTCAGGGCCACAATCTCGCCGTCGACTACCGCTTGAAGAGCGACGAGCTGCTGGTGCAGACGGCCGATCTCCGGATAGGTGTCGGTAACGTCTCGGCCGCGGCGAGACAGCAGCCTGGTCTCATCCGAGCACACTGCGAGCGTCCTGACGCCGTCCCACTTCGGTTCGAAGACGAAGCGATCGTCGTCGAACGGTTCCTCGATGAGCGTGGCCAGCATGGGCGACAGAAGCGGAGGTTCCTCGGCGGCCGCCCGCTCGTCACTGCGCAGGAAAGCGAGCCACTGGTTGTCGTCGGTGTGATGGAGATGGTAGACGCCCTGCAGCCTCTTGCCGTGAAGCCGGAAGCTGAGCTTGCCCTCTTCCTGCTCGAGCACCTCGTAGGTGCCCTCATCGAAGATTCGGACCTCCCCGGCACCGTAGTTGCCCTTGGGGATCGAGCCCTCGAAGCTGCCGTAGTCGAACGGGTGGTCCTCGACGTGCACGGCGAGGTGGGGCTTGCCCTTCTTCCTGGGGAGGTTCTTGGGCACCGCCCACGACACCAGGACCGGGACCTCTCCGTTGAGCATCTCGAGCCGCAGGTCGAAGTGCAGCGTGCGGGCATGATGCTGGTGGATCATGAAGGTGCTCCCCGGAGGAGCGGTGGCGAGGTCGACGTTGCCGGAGACCGCGGGCTCGGGCTCCGGGGTCGCTTCGAAGCTGCGCTTGTCGGAGTAGTCCCGCGTGTCGCTCACGGAGCCAATCGTAGTGCCCTAGGTCTTGACGCTCCTGCGCAGTCCGGCCGAAGACTCTTTCCACGAAAGGAGCGCCGAGCGCTGCTGAGGTGGAGATCGACTCACAATCGGGCTGAGCTCACCGAGGACGCGACCGGGAGGAGCGCGAATCGTGGAACGAGGCTGCGCCTGCGACCAGGCCCTCGACCAACGGTTCTCGTCTGAGACCGCGCTGATCTAGGCCGGCCCAACCGTGGCCGGCCCAACCGTGGCCGAGCTCCGCCGCGAGCCACGAGGGAAGGGAGTGCTCGACGTTGAGGTGGAGGCGGAACCACGACACGTGAGCGTAGGCCGCGACCGCCTTGAGCTCGTCGGCGGACGCACGATCCGCCGCCCACCGGGCCCCGAGGTCGTAGCCGATCCCATAGTCCTCGAGCGCGTCGGGATCTATAGGGTGTGGCGCTTGCTCTACGCCGTCCAACACCTCTTGCCGCCCCCAGACGATTGGAAATAACTTCCTACGCCTGAAGTTTGCATCTTGTTCATCAAATAGTAAAGGTGGAAGCGCTAAGCACTTCCGCCTAGAGTCCGTCCGCTCCGGCGTGGCCCCCCGGCGAGCCAGGCCGCCAGACCTACGCCGCCGTAGGGATCGTCCGAGGGCAAGCCCTCGTGCTTGGTGAACGCGTAGGTGTCGCGCATGAAGCCCTCCTCGGTCAGGGCCCGGCGCCAGGCGCTCCGAGCGCGTCTCCCATAGCGCTCGGAGCGGAGCCGGATGTAGGCAATGGGTCCTTCGGGCAACGCCTGGGGGAGTGTTCCCGACGTCTCCGCCACGCATACCGCCCCTCCCGCCGACGCGATCCGGGCCGCCACCTCGGGGTCGTTCCACGATTCGTGGCGAAACTCGAATGCGTAAGGGAGGTCGGCGGGGCGGGTTTCGAGCAGGCGGCCGAGCCCGTCGTCGTCGCGTTGCCGGTGCGGTGGGAACTGGAACAGAATCGCCCCGAGGCGGGGATTGAGTGGTTGCAGGCTGTTCAAGAAAGTTTCGAGGAACTCGGCGTTGCCGATGACCCTCGCGTGGGTGAGCCGTCGATGGGCTTTGACGGTGAAGCGAAAGCCGGAGGGTGCCGCCGCGACCCATCTCTGCATGGTGGACTCGGTCTGGAGGCGATAGAAGGTGGCGTTGACCTCGCACGCGCTCAACGTAGTGGCGTAGTGCTCGAGAAAACGCCTCTGAGGGACGCTCGGCGGATAGAAGCCCGGCTTCCACTCCCGATAAGCCCACCCCGAGGTTCCTACATAGAGCGACACGGCCTTAAACCTATGCTTGTTCAGCCACAGCCCACTCCAGCGATCTAACTCTGCAAAAAAAGCCGCGGCGGGCGCTCAGCGCCTCTTGTTCGCTTGGGGCACTTGTCTTTCCAGCGAGGCGAGGGCGGCCCCCAGGTTCTGCCCCGGCCCCCTTGCCACCGGCAGGAACGGATCCTCGATCTGGGCCACGCGCTCGAAGATCGTTGCAATGGTGTTGTGCTCCGGGCGGACTTGTGAGAGCTCTCTCCACTCGAACGGGGTCGACACGGTTGCCCCGGGCTCAGGCCGGACCGAATAGGCGGCAGCGATGTTGGCTCCTTCACGATTCATGTTGACGTCCAGGAACACCTTCCCCGTGCGTTTGGGAATGTCCCATTCCATCGTCGTGGTCTGGGGATCCGCTGCATGTACGAGGTCGGCAACCCAACCGATGAAGCGGCGGACCTCAACGAAGTCGTGGCTGCCGTCGAGCGGAACCATGATCTGCATTCCCGTGGCCCCCGAGGTCTTGGGATAAGCGAGGATCGCAAGATTGTCGAGCACAAGCTTGATGAGTGATGCGACGTGGGTTACCTGGTCCCATGTCGCCGGCGGGAAGGGATCGAGATCGAAGAAGGCGTAGGAAGGACGATCTTGGCGGGGGCCTCGCGCGTGCAGGGGATGAAACTCTATACAACCGAGATTCGCCACCCAGAGCATGTCCGCCACGTCCGAAGCCGATACGAAGCGAATCGTCTTGCCCTCGGTGCCGACCGGGATGGTAGGCACCCATTTGGGAGTGTGTGAGGGCGCGTTCTTCTCGTAGAAGAAATCGGCTGATATGCCGTTGGGCATGCGCTTGAGCGTCAACGGACGGTCTTCGAGGTGTGGCAACATGATCGGCGAGATGCAGAAGTAGTAGGTGAGCAGGTCTGCTTTGGTGTAACGCTCCAGCGGCCAGTAGACTTTTTCCAAGTTGGAAAGGCGTAGTTGCTTGCTCCCTGAGCGCGCGTACCAGTGCTCGCCTTGGCGGGTAACCGGCAGCTCGGCGGGGAAAGAAAGTGTCGTCGGGGCATTCATTGGGTAAGACATCATACGAAGCAGTTACCGAGAAGCAATACGCAGAGGGGTGTTGTTCTAGTGACCAAGGTCGCATTCATCATGGATGATATGTTCGAGGACTCGGAGTTTCGGGTGCCTTTCGACAGCGTCAAGGAAGCCGGTTACGAGCCGGTCGTCATCGGCCTCGAGGCCGGCAAGAAGCTCGAAGGCAAGAAGGGCAAGGAGACGGTGACCACGGATGTATCGATCGATGACGTCGCCGCTTCCGACTTTGCAGGGCTGGTTATTCCAGGGGGCTACTCGCCGGACCTGATCCGGCTCAACCGGAAGATGGTCGCGCTCACCAAGGCGATATTCGATGCTCGCAAGCCGGTCGCAGCAATCTGCCATGCGGGTTGGATGCTGGCGGAGGCCGATATTGCACGCGGCAGGTCCCTGACCTCATGGCCGTCGATCAAGACCGACCTGATCAACGCCGGCGCCGAGTGGGTGGACCAGGAAGTCGTTGAAGACGGCAACCTCATCACCTCGAGAAAGCCGGACGACCTCGACGCCTTCACCAAGACGCTCATGTCCCAATTGGGCCAGGCTGCCTAACTGCCAGGCCGGCAACCGTGTAAAGAGGGCCACTTAGGTGGCCCTCTTTCGCGTCGAGACGAACTTTCAACGTGAGCCCAGGGTGTGGGCCGGTGGCGAAAACGTCTTCGAGCGCAACTCAACCCCTCCCGATTAGGTTATGCGGGTCAGCCGCACAAGCCGGGGGTGGGTCGATGGGCATCGCACGCAAGGGAGTTTCTATGGGGATGGCGCTGGCTCTCGCCGCAGGATTTTTCGCGGGCCAGTCGCTCTCTCGAGGCAAGCGCGCATCGGGGGCGTCGGAGAAGGTCTTGGGCTTCGACAAGGTCGTATACCTGAGTCACGTCAACAAACCCGGTATGCCCATCTTTCCGGGCGACCCTGAGTTTCAGCTGAAGACTCTATTCACAGTCGAAGACGATGGCTTCCGGCTCAATTTCGCAGGCCTCGGCGAGCACTCGGGGACACACTGGGGAGCGCCATGCCATTTCAACGCTTCGGAGCCGTGCGCCGAGGATATGGCTCCGGAGGACTTCTTTCACCCCGCAGTGGTGGTCGATGCACGTTCTCAGTCTCGGCGCAATGCGGATTACGCGCTCACGGTCGCGGATCTGAAGCGCTTCGAGGACCGACACGGACGCATCCCAGATAACGCCATGGCGATCATGTGGACGGGCTGGCAGGAGCGGTGGGACGACCCCAAGTCCTACTTCAACCAGGACTCAGACGGCATTTTGCACTTCCCCGGCATCTCGGTTGCGGCCACCCGGTGGCTGATCGACAATCGAGACTTGGGTGGCCTCGGCATAGACACCCACGGGGTAGATCCCGGCGCCGATGAGCTCTATCAGACCAACACTTTGCTGCTCAAGAAGCGCCGCATCCACCTCGAAAATCTGGCCGGCTTGCAGCGGATGCCCCCCAACGGGGGCTGGGTCGTGGTCGGCGGGGTCCGCAACCAGGGCGGCTCCGGTTCTCCGGCGACGGTGTTTGGGCTGGTTCCCTGATGGCGGCCTGGGTGGCTACCAAGCCAACAGGTCGGTCGTGGAGGACTGCCCTCGTCTTCGCCTTCGTGCTGGCGCTGGTGCCGGCTCTCGGAGTAAGAGCCGCATTCACACCCGAGACGAAGTTCTCGGCCGGGCAGCACGACGATTGGGAGCCGCACATCGCCGCCGACGACTCGGGCCACGTCTACTGGGCCACCACTCGCTACGGTGGCCGCAAGGCGTGTAAGTCGTGCCCCGATCCAGCCGTTGTCTACCGGTTGTCTACGGACGGGGGCGACTCCTGGACCAAGCCTCGTTTCATCTGCGCTTGTCCCGGTATCGGGGGCCAACACGATCCCGTCCTGGATGTGGACGATCAAGGCAGGGTTTTCTTCGTGTGGATGAACGACTTCGAAGTCAACTTCGCACGCTCTGACGACTTCGGCCTGACGTGGACGCGAAGCGGCGCGTTGGATGGTGCCCGGCGCTACTCCGACAAGCCCTGGATAGGAGTTTCGGACGACGGACAGGATGTCTACGTCACGTTCAACGCGGATGGACCTGCAGCCGGTGCGCCCTATACCGTTTATTCGCACAACTCGGGTGCGACGTGGTCGCCTCCGATACTGGGAAAGCGCAACAAGCTGTATTGGTTCGCCGGCGGGCTCACGGTGACACCGGATGGAACCGTCTTCAGCGCCCAGGATGCCTATCCGCAGAACTACAAAGGTCAGATCGTCCTCAACCTGCTGCGTTCATCGGATGGGGGCCGGACCTGGGATGTGATCGGCATCGACCGTTCCCGTGAGCAGCGGCCCTGCCCCGACTTCGCCGGTTGCTCGTCCGCTTTTTTCGGTGCCCAGATCACCGTCGCATCTGACGACAACGGGCGTGTCTACGCGTTGTGGAACGCCAGCAAGATCAAGGCGGGCCGGGCTCGTTTGCTGCTTCGCTGGTCGGACGATAACGGCGAGACCTGGTCGCTGCCGCGCAATGTGGCACCTAAATCGGGCGTCGACCACGAGTTCCCCATGATCGACGCGACCGGGAATGGAGACGTGCGCATCGCATGGATGGACGACCGTACCGGCCGTTGGAATACCTTCTACAAGGCTTCCTCCGACGGTGGGGAAACGTGGACGGGAGCACAAAAACTGTCGAATCGGGCCGGGGGCGCACCCTACAAATCCGGGCGCGGCTTCAAGTTCCCGTACGGGGACTACGGAGGCCTTGCAATCGACGGCAACGGAGTCGCTCACGTAACCTGGGGGGAGAGCCGCAGCTACATCGGGCCGGGAGGCTCCTGGTACTCACGGGGGTCCTAACAGCTGGTACTCACGGGGGTCCTAACAGTAGGGGTGGGCGCTGGAGTTGGAGATGGATGCGTCACAGCCCTCTACTTCAATCGAACACGATTCGAGCAGATCAGCGAGGGGAGCGGGTTTTGGAAACCGTACAGCGGACGCCAACACTACCCAAAAGTTCCCGCTGGGGGGAGTTCCCCAGAGGTCTCCCTCCAGGGGTTTTAGGGCGCCGGCTAATCCGTGGCAAAGAACACAGCTCCCCACTCGAACCCGCACCCTGCATAGCAGGCACCGGCCATTTTGTCCCAGGTGCCGTCCAGGATGATCGCCTTGTGCTGGCCACTATTCATCCACGCGATCACCATCGCGTTGCATCCGCTGCTCATACCGACGATCGACGCCGACGTCCCTCCGAAGCAGCCAGGAAATAGTGGTCCAGATTGCACTCGTCCCGATTCTTACGAGCTTCCTTCTGGGCGCATTCCTTCAGGGCACCGGAGCTAAAGATCCGCAGCTTCGCCTTGCCGCTATTGGCCCGTCGCTGGTTGATCTCGGTACATAGACAATCGCCTGTGCAAACCATACCTAAAGCTCTAACACATGCGTGATGCTCGTGCCGGTCGTCAAATCCGCGTATATCGTTTCTCTTACCTGTCGGCCCGGGGCCGCAAGCGTCCTTCGCCAGGATCGCTAACTTCGGGTCCCGGGGAACGAAGTCGCTGAACGGGCGCCCCTGGTTAGGGAAACCCCCGACCTATCCAGGGTTCCCGTGGAATCGACATCCTGGTCGTCCGGCGGTGTCTCGGAGGTTGTAGCGATCTTGTCGACGTGGGGCCGTTGCGGCGCTTGGCGCCTTCAACCACACCAGAAGTGGTTAAGTTCGCAGAGCGGCCTCACGAGTAGAGGTTGGCAATCTCCTCGGAGTACTTGTCGAGGATCGCCCTTCGCTTGAGCTTCAGCGTGGGGGTCAGCTCGTCCCCACCAGGCTCCCATTCGTTCTTCGTCACCACAAAGCGCTTGATGCCTTCGGGCCGCGACACCTTGATGTTGACTTCTTTGACCGCCGCTTGCATCTCCTCCTCGATACGCGGCTCCTGTGCGAGCTGCTCCAGCGAGGAGAACTCGAGCCCGTTTCGATCGGCCCACCCCTGTGCCTCGTCCGCATCGAGTGCCAACAGGGCGGCTATGTATGGCTTGCGATCGCCGACCACGCATGCGTATGAGATCAAAGGATGGCGCTTCAGGAGATTCTCTAGGTACGAAGGAGAGATGTTCTTGCCGCCTGCGGTGACGATCAGCTCCTTCTTTCTGTCCACTATGCGCACGAACCCGTCGGAATCGATGTCGGCGATGTCGCCGGTGTGAAGCCAGCCGTCCTTGTCGAAGACCTCCGCCGTCAGGGCCTCGTCGTTGAGATATCCGGGCGACACGTTGCCACCGCGAATCAACAGCTCGCCGTCGTCCAACAGCTTTAGCTCCACGCCGGGGATGGCGGGACCGACCGTGCCGATGCGAGGACGGCTCGTGGGGTTGATCGTCGCCGGGGCAGTGCTCTCGCTCATTCCGTAGCCCTCGGCGATCTTCACGCCCAGTCCGAAGAAGAACTCCGCCACCTCGGGCCCCAAGGGGGCGGCGCCACTCAACACCACCTCTGCTTCGTCGAGCCCTATCTTGTGCCTGATCTTGCGGAGAACGATGCGATCCAACAAGGCGCGCTGAACGGCAAGCGCAATTGGAACCCGTTTGCCTTCCTGCTCGAGCTTCGCGGCCCTCGCTCCGATGCCGATGGCTCGGTCCGCCACGGCTCTCTTTCGAGGGTCCTGTTCTTGGAGGCTCGCCTTGATACCGGATTCGAGCTTCTCCCACAAGCGAGGAACGGCGACGAAGGCGTAGGGATGAACTTCGGCGAGGGTGTCGAAGACCTCGGGGACCTCAGGACAGAAATGGATGAACGCCGCCTTGTACGTGCACAGCCAATGGGCGGCGAGGCGCTCCAAGCTGTGGGCCAGAGGAAGGTAGGAGACGTATTTGAATCCGATCGGCCACGTGTGCCATTGATCGACCGACTCGGCCGTCCACAACGCGTTATAGTTCGTGATCACCACTCCCTTGGGGTCGCCCGTCGTCCCCGATGTGTAGATGATCGTGGCGGGATCCGATGGCTTCAGCTTCTTCCACTCATTCTCGAACCCCTCCCTGCCCGAGCTGAGCTGAGGCCGGCCTTTATCTTCAACTTGGGCCAGCGTAAGGGAGCCGTCGTCTTGCTCTGAAGGTTCGATCACAACAATGTGAGCTAGCCCGGAGCGAGCTTTCTCCCACTGCGTGCGCTGTTCCTCTGTCTCGACCACTGCGATCTTGGGTTTGCAAGCGGCTGCGACACCTGCGATCTGATCGGCGGAGAAGGTGTTGTAGAGAGAAACTGGGATCGCTCCCAGGTGCAGGGCGGCGAGGTCGCAGACGAGGTGCTCAGGACGATTGCGTGACATCAGAGCGACATAGTCGCCTCGCTTCACGCCTAACTCTTTGAAGCCCAGCGCAACACGAGCGACCATCTCCCGGTAGTCGCGCCAGGTACTCACCTGCCACTCGCCGGCGCGCTTGAATGCGGTGGCTGGCTTATCTCCGAAAGTCGAGGCGTTGCGGGCGAGGATGTCGCACAAGGTTTTGCCTTCTATTGCGGCTTCGACCCCCGCTTGCTCCGAGGCGGGATCCCGGCCCGCCGGTTCAGCCCCTACTTATCGTCCTTATCGTCCGCTTGGCTGTCCGCCTTCTTCTTGATCTCATCGAGGATCGGCGCGTTCTGCAAGGTTGTGACATCTCCGAGCTCGTTTCCATCGGCGACGTCTCTGAGCAGCCGCCGCATGATCTTTCCCGAACGTGTCTTGGGAAGATCGTCGGTGAAGATGATCGACTGCGGCCGTGCGATCTTGCCGATGGCCTTGCCGACATGCTGCCGCAGTTCCTTCGATAGATCTTCGTTGCCCTCGTGCCCCGAGCGCGGAGTAACGAAGGCGACGATTGCCTGGCCCTCCTTGGGGTCGGTGCGACCCACGACTGCGGCCTCTGCGACCGACTCGTGCGCAACGAGCGCGGACTCGACCTCGTAGGTCGAGAGGCGGTGGCCTGCCACGTTCATGACGTCATCGACGCGGCCCAAAAGCCAGTAGTAGCCTTCGTCGTCGAGCCTGGCGCCGTCGCCGGGAAAGTAGGTCTCGTCCCCGTATCTCTCGAAATAGGTCTCGCGGTAGCGGTCGTCGTCGCCGAAGATGGTCCTCATCATTGCCGGCGCCGGTCGCTTCAGCACCAAGTAACCACCCGATCCCGGCCCCACCGGCTCACCCTTCTCGTCGACGACGTCGGCGACAACTCCGGGGAAGGGCACGGTGGCCGAACCCGGCTTTAGCTTGGTGATGCCGGGTAGAGCAGAGATCATGATGGCGCCCGTCTCGGTCTGCCACCAGGTGTCGACCACGGGGGCCTTGCCCGCGCCGATGAACTCCTGATACCAAATCCACGCTTCGGGGTTGATGGGCTCGCCGACACTGCCCAGCAGGCGGAGCGAGCTAAGATCGTGCTTCTGCGGGTAGTCGACGCCCCATTTCATCATCGCCCGGATGGCGGTAGGAGCAGTATAGAGGATTGTGGCCTTGTATTCCTCGACGATTGACCAGTAACGATCCTTGTCGGGATAATCGGGGGCGCCCTCGTACAAGATCGAAGTGCAGCCGTTTGCCAGCGGGCCGTAGACGATGTAGCTGTGCCCGGTGACCCAGCCGATATCGGCCGCGCACCAATAGACATCGGAATCCGGCTTGATGTCGAAGATGAGGTGGTGAGTGGAGGAAACTCCGGTCAAATAGCCGCCGGTGGTGTGGACGATTCCCTTAGGCTTACCTGTGGTTCCGGAGGTATAGAGAACGTAGAGCATGTCCTCCGCGTCCATCTCCTCGGGCTCACATTTGTCGGACTGGGACTCGAGGAGGTCGCTGTAAACGATGTCTCGCCCATCGCTCATGGCGACGTCGTCGGTCGTTCGTTTGACAACGATGACCTTTTCAATCGATTCGGTTTCGGCGAGCGCCTCGTCGGCGTTCTCTTTGAGGGGAACGTTCTGTCCACGCCGGTAGCCGCCGTCCGCAGTGATCAGGATCTTGCAGTCGGCGTCGTTGATGCGATCTCTGAGCGAGCCCGCCGAGAAACCGCCGAACACCACCGAATGAACCGCGCCGATGCGAGCACAGGCGAGCATCGATGCGGGAAGCTCGGGGATCATTGGCAGATAGATCGCGACCCGGTCTCCCTTTTGCACACCCAGTTCCTTGAGGGCGTTGGCGAGCTTGCATACTTCGGCATGGAGCTCTTGATAAGAGATCGAGCGCGCGTCGCCGGGCTCGCCGATCCAGTGGTAGGCGATCCGGTCGCCGCTCTCTTCGAGATGGCGGTCGAGGCAGTTGTAACTGGCGTTGAGCTTTCCGCCGACGAACCACTCCTGATGCGGCGGATTCCATTCCAGCACCTTGTCCCATTTCTTGCTCCAGCTCAGACGCTCGGCTTGCGACTCCCACCACGCCTCCGGGTCCTTCTGTGCGTGCTCATAGATAGAAGGGTCGTTGGCGTTGGCCTGTGCAGTGAACTCCTTCGGCGGCTCAAACTCGCGGCGCTCTTCCAGGAGCGCGTCGATTGTCCGCTCGACTTCTTTTTCGACCATTGTCGATCCTCCCGGTGGTTGGCCTACTACTATTCGAGCGTACCCCTAACTAGAAGGCTGAACCGGCTCGATCCTTGTTGCGACGCCGGCCCGCTACCAGCCCGGCCGCTATCGACACCGCGATCTCGCCGGGCGATCGCGCCCCGATGTCGAGCCCGACCGGGCTCTCGATGCGCTCGATGTCCGAGGGGGAGAACCCCCGCCCGGACAGCTGTGAGAGATGGGGTGCGGTGTGGCGTCTGCTGCCCATGATCCCGATGGAGAAGGCCCCCGCCTCGAGCGCGGCCACCAGCGTGTCCGCCACTCCGGGGGCGTCGTGGTCCGTGTGTACGAGGTTCGAGTTTCGATCCAGTGAGGCCTCGTCAGCGCTGCCGAAGACCCCGCCCGATGCGGCCGCCCGGTGTTCGGCTGTGACGCGCTCGGTACGCGGCTCGATAAGCAAGCACCTATACCCCAGCGAGGCGCCGATGCGCAGCAGCTCGAGCGCAACCGGCGTTGCCCCCACTACCGCGAGCTTCGGCGGAGCGGCCACGGGCTCGAGGAAGACGTGGGCGCGCCCGAGCTCGTGCTCGTATACCCGCTTGACTGGTTCCGCCCCTGCCGCCAACTCCGATGCGTCTTTAAGGGCGGCGACGTCGAATTCGGAGCAGCCCAACGTCCCCTCGATCGCGCGGCCCTCCGATATTACGAGCCGCTGCCCCACCCGGCAGGGCGGCTCGCCGTCGGCGTCCACGACCGTGGCGACGACGCGATCCTCGGAGTCGGCCGACGCCTCGTCGGGGACGGACTCCGGCGGAGCCTTGGAGTGCTCGGTGTGGCCGGCCAGCAGCTGGAGCGCGTGCGGCAGCACTACAAACAGCGCCTCCAAGCTCTCGGACGCCCCCTTGGGGCTCCCCGGGAGGTTCACGATCAGGGTCCGGTTTCTCGTTCCCACGAGGCCTCGCGCCAGCGCAGCATGAGGGGTCTTCTGCAGTCCCGCATTGCGCATGAGCTCGGCCAGCCCCGGAGCACTCCGCTCGATCACCCTCCCCGTGGCTTCGGGCGTGAGGTCGCGCGGCCCCAGGCCGGTGCCCCCGGTGGTAACGACGAGCTCGATGCCCGCGTCGACAAGCTCGAGGAGGAGGGCCTCGATCACGGAAAGCTCGTCCGGAGCCACCCTTCGCCCGGTCACCTCGATGCCCCGCCCGCTCAGCAACCGCTGGACCGCTTCGCCCGAGGCGTCCTCGCGCACTCCGTGGGCGACCCCGTCCGAGATCGTCACTACAACGGCGCGCGCGGCCGGCGCGCTGTCGGTCACTCGGCCGGCAGCCGTAACAGCAAGAGCTGCCCGCCCTCTCGCTTGAACGTCCAGTCGGGCTCTCCGTCCCCGGTCACGTCCGGCCCCGGAGCGGTCTCGAGAATGAGGCTGTGCGCTTGCACGTCGACCAGAAAGGCGCCCTCTCCGAAATAGGCGGAGGCGTCCACGATGCCAGAGGACTCCCACTCGCCCGAGTCCGCAGCGGGATCGAGGGCCTGGTCGACCCTGGCGACGACCTTCAGCGACTCGTCGGTGAAGGAGTAATGCCAGATGCGAGCGGTCGTCCCCGTGCCCGCCGGGTACTGGTTCTGGCTCCCTGGGTCCTCCTGGAACAGCAGGCCCTCTGCCGTCGTCTCGACGTTGTCCGGATTGTGGATCAGGTCGAGGTCGCCGGCGCCCTCGGCCCCGCGCACATCGCCGTCGATCAGGATCGAGAGGCTCTTGACTCGGCGGGGATTTCTTGTGCCGAGCTCCATGCGGAAGACGCGTCCGTTCGGGTAGGGCCCCATTGTGCCTTCCGGGCCGCGCATCAGCCGGGTCGTGGATGGATCTGGGATGGCGCGCGGCTCGCCGGTGTCGGCGAAGTAGACGACATTGTCGTGATTGCGGTCGTAGGCGAGGTCCTCGATGCGGATGAACTGGAACACGTTGTTGGCGTTAGACCACTCCTCGAGCCCATCCTGGTCTCCGCGCGCGATGCGGTCGGGCACCCGGATGAAGCGGCCGGAGATGTCGTCTGAACCCTCGAGGTCGCCGTAATCGTTGGCCTGAGGCGATTTGAATGCCCACAGGTGGCCGTCGTCGTTCCACACGGCCTTGGCGCTGCCGGCTGCATACAGGTAGAGCTGCGACGCCGGCGCGCTGAAGGTGTCGTCGCCCGAAAGCACGACCGGGTGGCCATAGCCCGGAACCGCCAGGCTGTTCTCGTGGTTGTGGCGACCCATCCCGTAGATGCTGCGGTGCTTGTTGCGGTGAGGGTCGTAGGCAACGACCAAGCCGGCCTGCTCGGCGTCGGGGTCGGTGGCGGTGTCGGGGCCGCGCCAGGCGCGACCCGAGCGGAACACGTAGTCGGGGCTCTCCTCGTTCGTGAAGAGAAGATCGCGCTCGAAGTCTTCGGCTTCAGTCGCCAGGTAGTTCGAACAGAATCGCTGGTAGTTGGCGCTGCTGCGGATGGCAAAGGATGCCCCCCGGACCCCTACTTGATCACCGGATGCGACCAGGCGCAGCTCACTGACCTCGGAGTTGCGGAAGTCCGACAGCGATTCTTCGGGGCTTCCCTCGATGTAGGGGAAGGGCACCGTGGTGGTCTCGTGGTTGACGAAGGCGTGTGCCCGGCCCTCACTTCCCATCAGCGAGATGCCGTCGGGCACGGACTGGAACTCGTGCCCGTTCGGGAGCTCGTCGCTCACGCTGACGATTGCCTGTACCTCGCCGCCACCCGTGGCCTTCAGCATTGGCGCTGTCTTGGTGACGAACGGTGGTGCGGCGGAGGCCGCCCCCAGTCCCGGCATCAGCATCGTCATGGCCGCTACCACAGCCGCCCATGCGAACCGGTCCCTGCGCCGACATGTCATCGCCTGCTCCTCCCCCTTGAGGTTCCCGACCGCCGTACCCTACCCGACCGGGCCCGGTCTCCCTTTTTTTGGCGCGACGCGTCGCCTAACTTTTCCACAAGAGGAGCGGTGGGCGCTGCTGACGTGGAAAAGGTCGGGAGTCAGAGCTGGGCGCGCCCATTGACCACCGAGTGGGGGCCGCGATTCAGACGTGAGTAAGCACAATGGGCCGGTTCGATGACGTCGTGCGGGACTTTATCGTCGAAAGGCGGGCGAGTCCAGGAGCTCGGCGAGGCTCTCCAGGCTGGCGACGTTGTGGCCCGGCACGAACACGTCGAGGTGGGGGAGCGCCGCGGCCATCCCTCGCTGCAGAGGTTGGTAGCGCGAGCTGCCCTTGAGCGGATTGACCCACACCACTCGGTGAGCCAGCCGTGTGAGCTTCAGCATTTGCGCCGCCAGGACATTGGGGTCGCCGCGATCGAGCCCGTCTGAGCACAACACCACGATCGACCCCCGCAGCGATGCGGCCTGCGAGTGGCCCTTCAGAAGCTCAGCCAGTGAGTCGCCGATGCGTGTGCCTCCTTCCCAATCCTGCGCCAGCGCGGAGGCTTCCAGCAATGCCGCGTCCGGGTCTGCGCCGCGCAACGCACGCGTCAACCGTGTCAGTCGCGTGCCGAAGGCGAAGACCTCAACCTTGGGGGCGGTCCTCATGGCCGCGTGCGCGAACTGCAACAGGGCGCGCGCATACGTCGACATCGATCCCGAGACATCGAGTACCAGTACCAACGGGCGCGGCTTGATACGTCGGTGCCGCCATGCTCTGCGAAACGGCTCGCCTTCGGTCCTGAGTGACGATCGCAGCGTCCTACGGAAGTCGAAGCGTGCTCCCTTGGGGGCCGGCCGCAAACGGCGGGAGCGACGTTCGGGCATGCTCACCCGCATCTTCCTGATGAGCCGGTAGCAGGCCGTGCGCTCCTCTTCGGTGAGCTGCTCGAACGATTTCTGCTTGAGCCGCTCCACCGCCGACGCGACCATTCGGACCGTGATCTCGCCCTCGTCGTCACCCTCCTCCGCGGTCTCGCCCACGGAGGAGACCGTCTCCTGCTCTTCACCCAGTATTCCCTCGGGATCCTCCACGCGGACCTTGGGTGCCGGCGCTGTGAGCAGCGCGGTCAGTGTTTCTTCGATCAGAGTGGGGCCGAAGTACTCGTCGAAGCCCTTCCGGTAGACGTCGAAGTCCTCGGGCCGCGACACGAGGCTGGTGCGCCCGGCAAGGAAGAGCTGCCGGCGAGTCGAAGGTCTTAGGGCGCCGGCAGCTCGCACGAAAGTCAGAATGCGCCCGGTGCCGACGTTCAGGCCCCGCGACCGCAGGTGACGCCCGAACCCCACGAGGTGGGAGACGGCTATTCGGGAGAGGTCAGAGATCAGCGCGCGGTCCAGCCGAGATCCATCGTGTACGCGGTGCCGGTGAACAGCTCTCCTGAGGGACCGAGCAGCATGGCGACTGCATCGGCTACCTCTGAAGGCTCTATCAGACGCTTGATTGCGTGAGGAGCGAGGATGACTTCTTCGAGCACTCGCTCTTCGGGCAGGCTGTGCGCCTGTGCCTGGGCGGCGATCTGCTTCTCCACCAACGGCGTCCGCACGAATGCGGGACAAACGGCGATCGCGGCGACTCTGTCCTCGGCCCCCTCGAGTGCGAGCGTTTTGATCAGTCCCAGCACGCCGTGCTTGGCCGAGACGTAGCCGGCTTTGAACGGCGACGCAACCAACGCATGAGCCGATGCGATCGCCACGAAGCGGCCTCGTCCCGATTCTTTGAGCGCCTCCCACGAGTACTTCGCCAGCAGGAACGGACTCGTGAGCAAGATCGCAACCAGTGCATCCCAGCGGTCCTCGTCGAAGGCGGCCACGTCCGAGACGTGCTGGAAGCCTGCGTTTGCGACAACCGCGTCGAGGGAGCCGAAGCTATCAAGCGCCGCTTCGACCGCTTCGCGATTGCCGTCGCGCGTGGTGAGGTCGGCCTTGAACGGCTCGCCCGGGCCGTCGGGATCGGGTTCCAGGTCGACGCTCAAGACATGGATGCCGTCGTCGACTAAGCGTCCGGCCACGGCGCGCCCGATGCCAGAGGACGCGCCGGTGACCAGTGCGCTTTGAGAACTCCCCCTCACTACTCCGTCTTGGTCATGAGCTCGACGAAGTTGAACGCGAACCCGGTGTCGGTGTTGGGCGGGAAACCACCGAACAAGAAGATGAAGACGAAGATCCCATAGAAGACCGCCATCAGCACGAGCATGACCCGGCGGAACATGCTGGGCTGGATCTCCTTGGGCAAGAACCTCGTGTTGATGCGCAGGAGGTGGATCGAGGAGATCAGGAAAACGACCCCGGCCATGTTGGCGCTTAACGCCAGCAGCGCCAGGGGCTGGGGCAGCCTCAGGATGATGAGGCCGACTACGATCACCACGGCCAGGACGGAGTAGTAGATCTTGCGCACGTCCCCGGCCTCACGCAGCCTCTTGTTGCCCGTCCATAGGATGTCGGTGAGGCCGCGCACCATGCCCTCGAGAATGTCGAGCTGCGTCTTGAACAGGAGCCAGGCGGCCATGAGCGCGATGATGACGGCAACGAAGCCACCGACCTCGGTCCGGACGGCGTCCGCGAGCGCGGCGGCGACGCCGAGGCTCTCGAGGCTCTCGCCACTCGGTATGAAGGTGACGTAGATGATCGCCGGCAGGGCCATGCCCAGCATGGCGCCGACGAAGAAGACCCCCCACTGGTCGGCGGCGACGATCCTCCACCAGCCCTTCCAGCGCTCCATCATGCCGTCCTTTTGGGGGTCGAAGACATAGCCGGAGTGAGCGAGGTGGACCTCTTCCCCGCCGACGGCCGCCGGTATGTAACCGACCACCGAGCCCATGCCGTAGCCCTTGTCGCGCGCCCAGTTCGACAGCGACAGGTTGACGACGCCCCCGGCGGCCGCATATCCGGCGACTGCGCCGATGAGGAACGGGTCGATGCCCGGCGGGATGGGGTTGAAGCCATCCTGGCGGTCGACGCCCACGTAGCCGATGATGGCATCCACCCAGGTACTGGGCGAGGTCAGGAACAGCACGAGCAAGAGGAATCCTGTCAGGATCACCGACACCATGACCCAGTTGAGGATCTCCAGCGTGTGCTCGATCTTCTTGCCTCTGAGCACGATGAGGACGCAGGCGAGGTAGGCGCCGACTGCGATGAAGTAGGTAGTGTTCTCCGAGCCCGGGGCCGCGATCTCGCCCGCGAACAGGAAGTAGATGGCGCCGGCCGCGGCCGCCGCCCATCCCGGGATGCCGGTCTGGAAGAAGTAGAAGAGCGTGTAGACCCACGCCCAGAAGGTCGAAGACGGCTTCGTGCGCATGAAGCCCGTGAAGGCGGGCTCGCCCGTGTACATCGTGTAGCGCATGAGCTCTTGGTTGTAGATGGTCTGAAACACAGTGGCTACCCCGGTGATCCACAGCACCACCAAGCCGTATGCGACGAATGCGGCGGGCCCCAGCAGGAACTCACCCGATCCGATGGCCGCCCCCAGCACGATGACGCCCGGACCCACCACTCCGAGCCATTGCAGGCCCTTGGGTCTCGGTGGCTCGGGGAGGTCCCTCTCCTCCCAAGCATCGAGGCCGGAAGCGGTCTCGTCGGCTCTGCGCTCTCGCAGCGACTCAGTGGCCATGTCCCCCTCCTGTCATCCCGACGCGCCCCGCGTCGGCGAACAGAACGTACCCAACTCGGCAAAAAGATACCCCAACCTTGCCGAGTGGTGGATAAAGGTTGGCCGTTGCTCTGCTACGACCGACCACCCACTCGGCCCGAGATCAGTCGCTCTCGCCCACGACCTCCTTAAGCCGCGCTCGCACAAGCTGCTGGTCCTCGTGGTCCTTGACGACCGCGCCGAGCGTGGCTGCGGCGTCTTTGCCGGAGAGGTTCTTGACGCCGAGAAAGTTCAGCGCCTCGGCCCAGTCGATCGTCTCCGCCACTCCGGGTTTCTTCGACACATCGAGCGCTCGCAGGCGTTCGACCGCCTGGGATACCTGGCGCGCCAGTGATTCCTCTACTTGGGGTGCTCGAGCCCGGACGATCTCGACCTCTCGCTCGAGGGTGGGATGGTCGATCCAGTGATAGAGGCAGCGTCTCTTCAGCGCATCGTGCAGGTCGCGCGTGCGGTTGGAGGTGATGATCACGGCTGGGGGCCGCGTCGCTGTGATGGAGCCGATCTCGGGGATCGTTACGGCGAACTCGGACAGCACCTCGAGCAGGAACGCCTCGAACTCGTCGTCGGCGCGGTCGAGCTCGTCGATAAGCAGCACAGCCTGATCGCCGGCCCGAATGGCGGCAAGCAGAGGTCGCTCGATCAAGAAGTCGGGACCGAAAAGGTCGGTTCCCGAGTGGTCGCCGGCGTTTGGATCAGTTTGTGCCGCTCTCACAGCGATGAGCTGGCGCGAATAATTCCACTCGTACAGGGCTTGATAGGAGTCGATCCCTTCGTAGCACTGCAGACGAATGAGCCGCCTGCCAAGCATCGCGGCCAACACCTTGGCGACCTCGGTCTTCCCGACGCCCGCCTCCCCTTCGAGCAGCAGCGGCTTGTGAAGCGCCAGCGCGAGGTGAATCGAGGTGGCCAGCCCTTCGTCGGGAAGATAGGAGTGCCGGACCAGAGTGCGCTCGAGATCCTCCACCGAGGCAAAAGGAAGGGCGCGACCATCGCCGCGCCCTTCCTCCGGAGCTTCTCCCGTCAGCGAGATAGCGCCTCCTCGAGCGCTCTGCGCACGAACACCTTGGCCATCTCTCTGCGGTACTCGGCCGAGCCGAGGGGGTCCGAGACGGGGCTCGTGCCCTCCGCCGCCTGCTGAGAGGCGTCGGCGACGTTCGTTCCGGAAGCCAGCGCTTCCTCGACGGCGGTTGCTCTGAGAGGAGTCTCGCCCATGCTCGTCAGCCCGATCGCCGCGCGCCCATCGCCACGCGCCACCGCCGCGACCCCGACCGTCGCCCAGTCTTGGGCCCGATGTTGGAACTTCTGATAGGACCATCCGGCGCCGTTCAGCTTGGGGACTCGGAGCTCGGTTAGGAGCTCTTGAGGGCCGAGATCGACCTCGAACACGCTCTTGAAGAACTCGGTTGCTTTGACCGTGCGGTCGCCCGATGCCGAGTGCACGACGAATTCGGCGTCGAGCGCCACCATTACGCTGGGGATGTCCGAAGCCGGGTCGCCGTGAGCGACCGAGCCGCCGATCGTCCCGCGGTGGCGAACTTGCGGGTCGCCCACCTCTCCCGAGGTATGGGCGACGATTCCACAATGCTCCTTGACGAGGTCGTTGAAGTGGACATCCTCATAGGGCGTGAGGGCGCCGATGGCAATAACGTCACCGTCGTCACGAACATAGGACAGCTCTGCGATGCGTGCTACGTCGATCAGTGCCGACGGCTGCGCCAGTCGCAGCTTCATCAGCGGCAGCAGCGAGTGTCCGCCGGCGAGAATCTTGGCCTCATCGCCGAACTGCTGCAGCAGTTGAAGCGCGTGGTCGGCCGAGTCGGCCCTCTCATACTCGAACAGGGCCGGGATCATGCGCTCGCTCCTTTTGCGCTCTGGATGGCGTTGTACACGCGCTCGGGCGTGGTGGGCATATCGATGTCGGTGACCCCCAGTGGCGCCAGTGCGTCGATGACTGCGTTTACGACTGCAGGCGGCGATGCGATCGTGCCCGCTTCGCCAATGCCCTTCACCCCCAAGGGATTGGTGGTGGACGGGGTCACAGTCGAGTCGAGGATGAACGATGGCAGCTCGGCGGCGGACGGCACACGGTAGTAACCCATGTGGCTGGTCGTCAGGTTGCCGGATTCGTCGTAGATCGCTTCCTCGAACATGCCCTCTGCGACTCCCTGGGCCACTCCACCGTGTATCTGGCCCTCAACGATCGTGGGGTTGATCTGGGTCCCGCAGTCGTCGACCGCCACGTACTTGGTCAGCTCCACCAGGCCGGTCTCGGTGTCCACCTCGACCACGGCCACGTGGGCCCCGGAAGGGTAAGTGAAGTTGGGTGGGTCGAAGACGTAGGTCTCTTCTAACCCCGGCTCGGTGTCTGGCGGCAAGTTGTGGCAGTGCCACAGGCAGAACGCGATGTCGGGGACACTCTTCGCCTTGTCGGGAGCGCCTCGCACCTGGAACTTCCCCTCAGACCATTCGAGGTCTTCCTCGGAGACCTCGAGCTCGTGGGCTGCCACCTTCTTGACCTTGTTGCGGATTTTCTCGGCAGCGTAGTAAAGGGCAGTGCCGCCCACCGAAAGGCTGCGGCTTCCGTAGGTGTCCATGCCCATGGGGGAGACGGCAGTGTCGCCGTGCAGGACCTCGACATCGTCCGGAGAGACGCCGAGGGCGTCGGCCGTGATCTGCGACCAGGTCGTGACATGTCCCTGGCCGTGCGGAGAGGTGCCGGTGATGACCGTTACCTTGCCGGTGGGATGACAGCGAATGGTCGCCGTCTCCCAGCCCCCAGCGCCGTAGCGCAGCGAGCCCAGCACCTGGCTGGGCGCCAGACCGCACATCTCTATGTAGGTGGACAGCCCGATGCCCAGCTGCTTGACGCCGCCTTCATTGCGCCGCCGCTCCTGCTCGGCACGCAAGCCGTCGTAGTCGGCCAAGTCGAGGGCCTTGTCGAAACCCGCCCGGTAGTTCCCGGAGTCGAATTCTAGGCCGGCTGCAACCGGGCGCGGTTTATCGAAGGGCTCGATGAAGTTGAGCCTTCGGATCTCCACCGGATCCTTGCCGACCTTGCGGGCCAAGGTCTCAATCGCCCGCTCGATGGCGTAGGTGGCCTCGGGGCGACCCGCCCCCCGATAGGCGTCGGTGGGTGTCTTGTTGGTAAACACTCCGACGCACTCGAAGGAATAGACCTGGGCGTCGTACACGCCCGCATACAGGAACGCTCCCAGAACGGGGATGCCGGGTGTCACGAGCTGAAGATAAGCGCCCATGTCGGCCGTTAGCTTGACGCGCACGCCGGTAATCTTGCCCTCTTGCGTGGCGGCGAGCTCCATCTCTTGGATCACATCGCGACCGTGAATCGTTGCCAGGTAGTTCTCGGAGCGCTCCTCGATCCACTTGACAGGCCGCCCCAGCTTCCGCGCGAGCGCTAGGCAGATCGCCTCTTCGGCGTAGACGTTGAGCTTGGAGCCGAACCCTCCCCCAACGTCGGGCGCGATCACGCGCAGCTTGTTCTCGGGGATGTTTACGGTCAGGGCCAAGGTGGTCCTGAGGATGTGCGGTATCTGGGTTGCTGTGTACAGCGTGTACTCACCCTGGGCCGCGATCGGCGCCACCACGACTCCGCGCGGCTCGATGGCATTCGGTATCAGGCGGGGATGGTAGTAACGTTCAGCGATCGTGACCTCGGCGTCCGCGAACGTCTGGTCCACTTCGCCGTTGGCGAGCTTCCAGACGTAGGTCTCGTTGTCGTCGAAGTCATCGTGGACCTTGGTAGCGCCCTCGGCGAGGGCTTCCTCCATGGTCACTACGGGGTCGAGAGGCTCGTACTCGACCTCGACCGCCTCCATGGCGTCTTTGACCTGGGCCCGGCTCTCGCCTACCACCACCGCCACGGCATCTCCGGCATAGCGCGCCTTGTCCTGCACGACCGGCCAGTGGGTCGGCATCTTGATGTCCTCGGTCACCGGCCAAGCGCAGGGCAAGCCTCCGGCCCATTCCGAGGCAAGGTCCGCGCCCGAGTACGCCTCAACGATGCCCGGCATGCTCCGGGCTGCAGCGACCTCGACCCCGCCCAGTCGGGCGTGGGCAATCGGGCTCCTAACCACACCGACCCACAGCATTCCGGGAATCGTGATGTCGTCGACGTAGCTCGCCTGGCCGGTAATTAGCTCGGGGTCCTCCTTTCTCAGGAGGCCTCCGCCTACGTAGCGCTGAGCTCTCTCTTCGGTCTGTGTCATCGACAATCCTCCCTCAGGCCCCAGCCGACGAGTACTGCGACTGCGCCGCCTCGATGGCCTTGATGATGTTGTGGTAGCCGGTGCAGCGGCAGAGATTGCCCTCGAGCCCAAGCCGAATGTCGCGCTCGCTGAGGTCTCCGCCCCCTTCCTCGACCAGACCGATGGCCGCCATGATCATGCCCGGCGTGCAGTAGCCGCATTGCAGCGCGTGGTGCTCATGGAAGGCCTGCTGCATCGGGTGCAGCTCACCATCGCTCGAGATCCCCTCGATGGTGGTTACCTGTTCCCCATCGGCCTGCACCGCCAAGACCGTGCACGACTTCACGGTCTTGCCGTCGAGGAGCAGGGTGCAAGCACCGCAGGTGGTCGTATCGCAACCCACGTTGGTGCCCGTGAGCCCGAGTGTCTCGCGCAGGAAATAGACGAGCAGCTGGCGTGGCTCCACCTCGGCCTCGTGCTGCTTTCCGTTGACGTTTACTGAGATCCTTCTCAACAGCCTCCCCTTCCGTCGCTCGGCACTCGCTCGGATATAGGCTTGAGACGGCGTGGCCCCGCGCTTGGCAGGGCCTTATCGGATACGCCGACAATTGCCCCTACACGAACCGACTCGTTAGGCGTCGCGCATAAAGTAGCACTATTGCTTTGGCGAGGGCAGATACGGAGGCCTCGGAGATCGAATGAACATGAGCGAGACGATCGATGTTCTCAAAGCCGTCTCTGATCTCAAAGACCAGGGGCGGCCCATGGCGCTGGCCACGATCGTCTCGGTCAGCGGCTCGACCTATAGGAGGCCGGGGGCTCGTCTCCTCGTGCCCGACGAGGGCGCCTCCGTGGGAAACCTCTCAGGTGGCTGTCTCGAGGGGGAGGTCGAGGACGTGGGCCGCGGGGTCATGGCATCGGGGGAATCGCGCCTCACGCTCTACGATCTCACCGCCGACGACGAGGTCATTTGGGGCTGGGGGTTGGGTTGTAACGGGGCCATCGAGGTCTTCGTGGAGCCGGCCGAGCGGGTCGCCGAAATCGCCGACACCCTGAGAGACGCGATCGAGAACGAGCGAGCGGTGGCGATCGCCACAGTGCTCACCTGCACCTCTACTCCTTCCTCCACCCTTTCTAAACCTTCCTCCACCCTTTCTTCCCCCTCCTCCACCCCGGGTGTTCCGGTGGGCGCCCGGCTGCTGGTTCGGCCCGGTGAGGACCGGAGGGGGTCCACCGGAGTATCCGCTCTCGACGACGAGCTCGAGCTGCGGGCGAGGGATGCGCTCGCCTCCGGGC
This sequence comes from Actinomycetota bacterium, assembly GCA_013695465.1. GTDB lineage: Bacteria > Actinomycetota > CADDZG01 > CADDZG01 > WHSQ01 > JACDAL01. The sequence continues at coordinate 34,444 of JACDAL010000042.1, forward strand.
GCACCGAGGCCTTGTCCTTCATGGTCTCCGGCTACCAGGTGCGAGCGTTCATCGAGAGTGTGCTTCCGCCGCCGCGACTGTTGGTGTGCGGCGCCGGGCACGATGCCATCCCGGTTGTCAAGCTCGCCTCAGAGCTGGGGTGGCGCACGGTGGTGGTCGACGACCGAAGCGACTTCCTCGACCGAGCCCGATTTCCCGGGGCCGGGGAGCTCGTCGAGGCGCAGCCGGGTGAGGCGGCCGCCAAGGCAGGTTTGCATCGGCGTTGCTATGCACTGGTGATGAGCCACAATTACTTGCGAGACCGCGACTATCTCAAGTCGTTTCTCGGTAGCGACGTTGCTTACATCGGGATGCTCGGTCCCCAGGCTCGCACCGAACGGTTGCTCGCCGATCTCGCCACCGAGGGGATAGTCGCAAGCTCGGAGCGACTCTCGGTCATCCATGGGCCCGCGGGGCTCGATCTTGGATCCGAGGGTCCGGAGGAGATCGCGGTTGCTATCGTTGCTGAGGTTCTGGCCGTCACCCGGGCTCGAGAGGGCGGCTTCTTGCGGGATCGTAGCGGGACCATGCACGATCATCTCGAGCGTGCGGAGTCGTGACCTGAAACCGAATAGCTAGGGGGAAGCCATGTTGCTCGAGAACTCCTTCGAGGTGCCTGCCTCGATCGATGTGACGTGGGCGTATCTGCTCGACGTCGTGCAAGTTGTTCCCTGCATGCCGGGGGCGGAAATCACTGAGGTGATCGACGACAGCAACTGGAAGGGCAAAGTCACGATCAAGCTGGGGCCGGTGTCGATGTCGTTCAAGGGCAAGGTCTCGATCTCAGAGCGGGACGACGAGGCGCACAGGGTCGTCCTGAAGGGTTCGGGCATGGAGCAGCGGGGCAAGGGTGCTGCTTCGGCGACGATCACCACAACCGCCGAGAAGATCTCCTCGGGGACGAAGATCGTGGTCGTCCAGGACCTCAAGGTCCAGGGGCAGGCCGCTCAGATGAGCCGCGGAATGATGCAGGACGTGTCGGCGAGGCTCACCCGTCAGTTCGCCGACTGCCTCAAGGCCAACCTCCAGGTCGAGAGGGCGGAGGAGGGAGAGAGGGCCGAGGGGGCAAAGAGGGCGGTAGCCGAGGCGCCGGCACCTGTGGTTCCCGCTTCCGAGCCGGCTCGCAGCGCGCCAGCTCAGAGCGTGTCGGAGCCTGAATCGGCGGCTGCGGCCCGCAATGCGCCTCCGCAGGGAGCGGCCCCGGAGGGCGGTCCCGAGCGACGCCCCGTTCCGGCGCCCGCATCGAGGCCTGCGCGAGTCCAGGCGGCCGCCAAACCGGTCGGCGGGTTCTCGCTCATGTTCAGCGCACTGTTGAGCGCCTTGAAGCGACAGATGGGAAAGCTGTTCGGCAAGAGCCGGTGATCGCCGGGGTGATCCTGGCCGCGGGAAGCTCCCTGCGCCTCGGTCGCCCCAAGCAACTCCTCATGTGGCGGGGGCGTCCGCTGCTCCAGCACGTGGTCGAGGCCGCAGCCTCCTCGAATCTGTCCGAGCTGGTGGTGGTGCTGGGCCA
>JACDAL010000046.1 GCA_013695465.1 Actinomycetota bacterium
TGGCCGAGGACCTCAAGCTCCCGAGCGAGCGCACCAATCCCAACGGCTCCGGCATCTCGCTCGGCCATCCCATCGGGGCGACCGGTTGCATCCTCACGGTCAAAGCTCTCTACGAGCTTCAGCGCACGGAGGCCCGCTACGCCCTGGTGACGATGTGCATCGGCGGTGGCCAGGGAATCGCCGCGATCTTCGAGCGCGAGGCGGCTTAAGGTCGGTTTTCGGAGGTAGCCAAACGCCCAAAGTGGGGCTGTAGGTACCGGTTAGGTACTTAGGAGCCCAACTCCGGCGATTTAGTACCGTCGGCCGGGTGGCCGGTGGCCGCTTGCAGGGCCGACCACACTCGCTCCGGGGTGAGGGGCATATCGATGTGCTCGACGCCGAGGTGGGAAAGCGCGTCGACCACTGCATTCTGAGCCGCAGGGGTGGAACCGATCGTCGCCGCCTCCCCGATCCCCTTGGCCCCCAGCGGATTGATGTGCGTGGGGGTCTCGGTGTAGTGACGCTCGAAGGGGACGAGCTCGGCGGCACTGGCCATGCGATACATGGCGAGGTTGGCATTCAGGGGTTGGGCATCCTCCCCGTAGACAACCTCCTCGAAGAGAGCCTGGCCGAGCCCCTGTGCGATACCCCCGTGCACCTGCCCCTCGACCAGCGTCGGGTTGAGGATCGTGCCGCAGTCGTCGACCGCGATATGGCGCAGGAGCTCGACCTTCCCCGTCTCCGAGTCCACCTCGACGACGCAGACGTGCGCCCCGAAGGGATAGGTCGTGTCCTCCGGGTCGAAGAAGTGCTCCGCCCCGAGCCCGGGCGTCATGTCCTCGGGGAGCGACTCCGGATCCTGCGCCGACCGGGCCAGCTCGGCCAACGACAACGACCGGTCGGGGGCGCCCACGATCGCGAAGCGGCCGTCGTCGAGCTGCTCCACGTCGTCGAGGGAAACCTCCAGAATGTGGGCCGCGATGCGGCGGGCTTTGTCCACTACCTCTTCGCCGGCGCGCATGATTGCGCTGCCCCCGAGCTGGAGGGAGCGCGAGCCCATTGTCCCGGTGCCCCTCTTGACCAGGGCGGTGTCCGAGTGGACGACATCGATCACCCCGAATGGGACTTTCAAGAGTCCTGCGACAAGCTGAGTGAATGCGGTCTCGTGTCCCTGGCCGTGAGGCGACACCCCGGTCAGCACCTCCACGCGGCCCCCTTCATCGATTCTTACCTCGCCGAACTCGCCCCCCTCGAGGCCCGTGACCTCCACGTAGGTGCAAAGACCGATTCCGAGCATGCCTGTATCGCCGCGCTCTCGGCGCCGGCGCTGCTCCTCTCGCAGCCCCTGATAATCCACAGCTTCCAGTGCCTTGTCGAGCACCGCTTCATAATCCCCCGAGTCGTATTTGGCCTCGGTGGCGGTGGTGAACGGAAACGCGTCTTTGGGGATGAAGTTCTTGCGCCTGATCTCGGCGGGGTCCTTGCCGAGCCGCTGGGCGAGCATATCCACGGCCCGCTCGATCAGAGCCGCAGCCTCGGGGCGGCCGGCCCCCCGGTAAGCAGAGGTTGGGGTTGAATCAGTAACTGTGAGCGACGCCTCGTACTGAATTGAGTCGATGCGATAAACACCGGACAGCATCTGGCGGGTGAGATCGGGAAGGTAGGCGCCGCCCTGTGGGTAGGCGCCGAGATCGGCAACGATGTGGGCTCGCAGAGACAGGATGCGCCCATCGCGAGTGGCTCCGAGCTCGACGTCCTGCACCTGCCCCCGGCCGTGAGTCATGGCGGTCATGTTCTCGGAACGGGTCTCGACATAGCGAACCGGGCGGCCCAAGAGGCGGGCGAGGGCCGAAATCGCGATGTGCTCGGCGTAGGTGTCGATCTTGGCGCCAAACCCACCCCCCACCGCGGGAGCGATGACGCGGACGGCGGCTCTGTCCAGGCCGAGCGCCCGAGCGACATCCTTTCGTATCGAAAAGGGGGCCTGGCAGGGTACCCACAGGGTGAGTCCATCACCCTCGGGTATGGCCAGGGCCCCGTTGACCTCGAGAGGCAGGGCCACCAAGCGCTGGTTGACGAAGCGATGGCTGATAACCACCTCGGGCACGGCCCCGTCCGTGCTGGAAGAAAAGCTTTCGGTGGTTGCCACATTGCCGCCGTGTTCCTCGAACAGAACCGGTGCATCCGGCTGGGCGGCGGCCACAGGGTCGGTAACGGCTGGGAGCATGTCGTAGTCGACGAGAACAAGCTCGGCCGCGTCCATCGCCGTCACGCGTGTGTCTGCCACAACGACCGCGATCGGCTCTCCTACAAAACGGACCTTGTCGCGAGCGAGGATGGGACGGGAGAAGATCCTGGGCGCGTTCTGGGCCCGCATATCGGGTAGTCCCAGACCGGCCGCGTCGAATACCCCGACGACTCCCGGAACCGCGCACGCCTCGTCCATCTCGATGCCCTCGATGCGGGCATGCCCAATGATCGAACGCACGAACACGGCGTGAAGCGCACCGTCGGCAAGGATGTCTTCCACGTAGCGGGCCTCACCGCTGAGAAAGCGCGGGTCTTCAATGCGTTTGACTGGGTGCCCCAAGATCGATCCCGCCATGGCAGAAAAGTAGCATCACCGGCTTCTGGCTCTTCGCAACCTCTCGCTCAAGTCGGTGTCGGGTGTGCCGATGCGTACCTAATAGCCTGGTGGATTCCCGCGGGGAGGAGAAGGAGAGTGCCTGTGAAAGAGAGACTCATTACGCGCGTGCTCTGCCGCCCGCGGCCCCATAAGCACCAAGAGATAGCAGACCACTACCTCGAACACCAATACCGGACTCATTGAGTCGCAATCAGACTGGGGGCACAGCTTCGCTTCAGCGCCTCTTCGACCTCTCAGGCGACCCCATGTGTATCGTGGGGCGCGACGGCCGCCTCGAGCAAGTGAATCCCGCCCTCGAACGTTCGCTGTGTCCGCCGAGTCCAGATCTGCTTGGCAAACGCTTCATCGATTACGTCCACGACGACGATCGCGCCCGCGTCGGGGGCGTGCTTTCTTCTCTGGCAAACGACGCCAAGACTCCAGGGTCTTTCGACGCTCGGCTGTGCGGTAGAGACGGATCTCCCATCTGGATCGAGTGGCGCGCCGCAGGCGATGGCTCGCAAGGCCCGATCTGGCTCGTCGGCAAGGATGTCAGCAAGCGCAAGGCTACGGAGCGCGCACTACACCGCGAAAAGGACTTCGTTACCCTGCTGCAGATAGCGGCGGTGGCGGCCAACGAAGCTTCGTCCTTAGAGGAGGCTCTGGAGATCGTAATCGCTGCGGTATGCCTACGCAGGGAGCTGCCGCTCGGCCACGCCTACTTGATCACCGAGCCGGGTGTGCTGAAATCATCCCGCATATGGCACGTGCAGGAGACGCAGCGATTCGCCCCCCTGATCGAGGCGAGCGAGGCCCGCACATTCAGTGCAGGAGAGGGGCTCCCCGGCAATGTACTGAAGGCGGGACGCCCGTTGTGGATCGACGTGGCCACCGACCCCGCCTTTGCCCGACGGGAAGCCGCGCAATCGTGTGGCGTCCGGGCAGCGTTCGCGTTCCCGCTGGCCCTCGGCTCCGAGGTGCTCGGAGTGCTGGAGTTCTTCTCCACCGGTCCCCTCGAACCGGATGACGAACTGTTCGAGGTAATGAAGCACGTGGGGGCGCAGCTGGGCCGGGTGGTGGAGCGGAGCCGGGCTCGGGATGCAATCAGGGACAGCGGGGAGCGGGCGCGCGGCATCGTGGAGACGGCCAACGATGCCTTTGTGGGGATGGATGGGCAAGGCTTCATCACCGATTGGAACGCCAAGGCAGAAGCACTGTTCGGATGGCCGCACGACGAGGTCGTCGGGCGCAGCCTCGCAGAGACCTTGATCCCACCGCGGCTTCGAGCGGCTCACGCGAATGCGGTGACCCGCTACCAGGACACCGAGCACCCGACGATAATCAACCGGACCGTCGAGCTGCCCGCGCTCCATCGCGACGGGCATGAGATCCCCATCGAGCTCACGGTGTGGCCACTCGTTCAGAACGGCGGCTTGACCTTCAACGCCTTCCTGCGGGACATGACCGAGCGCAAGAATGCTCAGGAGGAGATCGCACGGACGCGCGACTTCGCTCAGACCGTAGCGTTCGGCACCATCGACGGCGTGTTCGCCTTCGACCCCGAAATGAAGCTCACGGAGTGGAACCCTGCCATGGAGAGGATCTCTGGTATCCCTCGTGCTCGGGCCTTGGGCCGAGACTCCTCCGACGTATTCTCCTCCCTGCAAGACTCGGGCGCGCAGGGATTGCTTTGGGCTGCGCTCGAAGGCCGAGCGGCCGGGTTCTCGGACGTGGCCCACGTCCATTCCGAAACTGGAGAGTGCTCCTTCTACGACGGCAGCTTCGCCCCCCTCTTCGGAAAAGAGGGGGTGGTGGGGGGTGTCGCCGTGCTCCACGACATCACCGGGCGCAAGCTGCTCGAGGACCAGTTGCGCGAAACCAGCGAGCGGATCAGCAACGCCTTCAGCCACACCTTCAACAACGCACTGACCGGGATGGCGACCGTAAGCCTCGACGGCCGCTTCGAACAGGTAAACCCGGCCCTGTGCTCGCTCCTGGGCCATTCAGAAGAGGAGCTTCTGGCAAAGACGACGGAAGAGGTCACCCACGAGGACCACCGGTCTGCGGAGGGTGCCCACATGGAGGGCCTCCTCTCGGGCTCCATCAGCAGCTACCAGCTGGAGAAACAGCTGCTGCACTCCTCCGGCCGGGCTGTCTGGGTCCTGGTCGTGGCATCAGCCGTCACCGATTCCTCGGGGCGCCTTCTTCACCTGATCCATCAGGTAGCCGACATCTCGCAGCGGAAACAAGCCGAAGAACAGCTCACACACCAAGCGCTGCACGACTCATTGACCGGTCTCGCCAACCGCACTCTGCTGCTCGACCGACTCGAGCACGCCCTCGCCCGTTCACAGCGCTGGACGATCGGCTCTCTCGCAGTCATGTTCGTAGACTTCGATCGCTTCAAGGTCATCAACGATGGCCTCGGGCACGAGGCCGGGGACAAGGTCTTGGTGGCCATGGCTCGCAGGCTCGAGGGCCTGGTCAGACCCAGCGATACCGTCGCCCGCTTCGGCGGCGACGAGTTCGTCATCCTGTGCGAGGAAGTCGAGTCGCTCGACCAGGCTCGGGAGATAGCGACGCGGATTACCGAAGCGGTGGCCTACCCCGTCCAGCTGGGCTCAACGGAGGCGGTGCTCTCGGCGAGCATCGGGATCGCCCTGTCGAGCTCGCCCGATGATCCTCCGGAGGCGCTGGTTCGAGGCGCCGACGCCGCCATGTACAAGGCCAAGGAAAGCGGGCGCGGACGCTACGAGGTGTTCGACGATTCGTTAGGAAACGGTGGTGTACAGCGCCTGGAGATCGAGAACGAGCTGAGATCCGCTCTCGAGAACGGCGAGCTGCGCCTCTACTATCAACCTCAGGTGCGCCTCAGCGAAGGACGCATCGTGGGGGCGGAGGCGTTGATCAGGTGGCAGCACCCGAGGCGAGGGCTGCTGGCACCGAATGAGTTCATTCCCATCGCAGAAGAGTGTGGTTTGATCGTAGACATCGACGCCTGGGTGGTCAAGGACGCCTGTCGCACGCTCGGCCGCTGGGCGGAAAAGGGTTGGCACTGGATGTCGCTGTCGGTGAACGTGTCCGCCCAGAGCCTCTCCCGGCCCGCGTTCGGGGCCCTGGTTCGAACTGAGCTGGCCTCATCCGGTGATCCATGCTCCCTCTGCCTCGAGATTACCGAGCGTATCTTCATGGGAGTGGGGCGCTCGACTATGGAGACGATTTCCGGGCTTCGCGAACTGGGGGTGGGACTGGCTCTCGATGACTTCGGAACCGGATACTCGTCGTTGAGCTACCTCAAGCGCTTTCCAGTTGATGTTCTAAAGGTCGACCGCTCCTTCGTGCAGGGCATCGTTCACGACTCCAACGACTCAGCCATCGCCGCAACGGTGATCACGCTCGCACACAACATGGATCTGGCAGCGATCGCCGAGGGGGTAGAGACCGAGGACCAGCTCGATCAGCTCAAGACGCTCGGCTGCGATCTCGCCCAGGGCTTCCACCTCGGCAGGCCCCAGCCACCCGAGGACCTGGAAAAAGTTCTCACTGCCTAATCGGGTCCAAGCCGCGGCGAGGCGGCGTTCTCTCGTGACCACGGGCCGATACGTTCGGTGTCTGGTCGAGGCCTGGCTCTTCGGAACACCTCGTGGGTCGGCATGAACCACCCGGGGCGCAGAGGATGGGGGATTCGAAGTAGTAGGCGCTCGGCGCATCGGGTTGCAAAAGCGCGACCGACTTTGCTCATACGATCTCTCTCAGTCAAATCAGAGCAGTTTGACATTTGTCACGCTAATTAACGATTGAGAGGTTTTGCGGCATCCGCTTCGGGAGCTCGCGCAACAAACGCTTCGCCCGCGATCTGTTCGCGGGGCTACCGGCGCGCTACGACGTCCTCGGCGAGGTTCTCTCCGTGGCCCAGAACCGGCGCTGGCACAAGGCCATGGTGCAGGCGGTGGTTCGCTCGGATCCCGATACGGTGCTCGATGTTGCCAGCGGCACCTGCGGAGTTGCCCTTGCCCTCGCACGTCACACCGACGCGTGGACGGCGGCTCTCGACATCTCAGAGGATATGTTGGAACGCGGCCGCTCACTTGTGGAAGCGCGAGGTTACCAACATCGCATCGTGTGTACTCTCGGGACCGCCGAGAGGCTCCCTTTCCCCGACGAGTGCTTCGATGCGCTGACATTCACCTACCTGCTGCGTTACGTCGAGGATCCGGAGGCCATCCTGCACGAGCTGGCGCGCGTGGTGAAAAAGAACGGGATCATGGCGAGCCTCGAGTTTGCGGTTCCAGAACGTCTGTGGGCGCGTTGGGGGTGGTGGCTGCACACGCGTGCGCTGCTTCCGGCAATGGGATGGCTCGGTGGCGGAAAGCCGTGGTTGCGAGTGGGACGATTCCTCGGACCCAGCATCACGGATCACTATCGCGCCTATCCCATCGAGTGGACGGTGCAGGCATGGGAGCGGGCGGGCATGAGGGATGTCGCCGTGAAACAAATGAGCTTGGGAAGCGGACTCGTGATGTGGGGATCTAAGAGATGAACCAGCGGCCACTGCCTCCCGCCTTCTATGCCGGCGGTGATGGTGGCTTCAGGCAATGGTTGACGGTGCTCCATCCTCCCTACACGCTTTGGCATCTCTGCTATGTCGTCATCGGTGCCTGTCTTGCGCCCGAGTTGGACCTCTTCCGCTTGACACTCAGCGTCCTTGCCTTCTTTCTTGCCGTCGGGGTCGCAGCTCACGCCCTCGACGAGCTCAACGGCCGCCCGCTCAGAACCTCCCTCTCGGACGCGAGCCTGAAGTGGGCGGCCGTCATCGCATTGATCGGTGCAGTAGGAGTTGGTATCTATGGGATTGGCCTGGCGGGCCCGGGCCTCGTGCCGTTGATCGCCGTCGGTCTGTTCCTGGTTGTGGCCTATAACCTGGAATGGTTCTCCGGCCGCTTTCACTCTGATTCATGGTTCGCCGCGGCGTGGGGGTCGTTTCCCTTGCTCGTGTCCTACTACGCGCAGGCAGAGACCTGGACAGCGGTGGCGCTCCTGGGCGCGGTTGCCGCATTCGCGCTGTCGTTCGCGCAGCGCACGCTGAGCACTCCCGCCCGCAAGCTTCGACGGCAAGTCGTGCGAGTGGAGGGCGAGCTCGAGCTCGCAACCGGAGAGGTGCGGCGCATGCAGCACAGCGAGCTGCTGGCTCCGCTCGAGCGAGCCTTGAAAGCGATGACGTGGGCGATGGTCGCGCTTGCCGCCACTTTGCTGGCCGGGCGGCTATGGTGAACTGACGCTCGGGGGGCCCGGCCTGCAACAGTCGCACGTCACCACCGCGGCAACCAGGTCAGTTGATCTTTTGGTTCTTGCCTATCGCCACGATGCCCCCGGGAGAGACGGTAAAGCGCTCGCGATCGAGGTCCGGGTCGACGCCTATGCGCGCGCCCTCGGGAATGTTCACGTTCTTGTCGATGATGGCATTGCGTACCACCGCATGACGTCCGACCTTGACACCGTGCATCAGCACTGAGTGATCGACGATTGAATAGGAGTTGATCCTCACTCCCGGCGAGAGCACGGAATAGCGCACCTCTCCTCCGGAGATAACCACACCGCTGCTGACCATCGAGTTGACCGCCCGGCCGACGCGTCCTTCGCTCTCGTGAACGAACTTGGCCGGCGGAAGCGGATCGTTCCACGTGTAGATCGGCCATTGCGAGTTGTAGAGGCTGAATGCGGGTTGAGCAGAGACCAGATCCATGTGAGCCTCATGATAGGCGTCGAGCGTCCCTACATCTCTCCAATAGTCGCGATCGAAGTCCGTCGAGCCGGGAACGTGGTTGCCGGTAAAGTCGTAGACTGCCGCTTCCTGTCGCTCGACCATCGTAGGGATGATGTCGCCGCCGAGGTCATGAGCCGATTCCTCATCCGAGGCATCCATGCTCAACGCATCGATCAGCGCCTTGGTGGTGAAGATGTAGTTACCCATGGAGGCGTAGACCTGCTCGGGCGCATCCAGCAGGCCCTTGGCATCGCGCGGTTTTTCCAGAAAGGCTTCGATCATTCGTCCGTCATCACCCGTCTCGATGACACCGAACTCAGGTGCCTGCGATCTCGGGACGCGTATGCCCGCAACCGTAACGCCCGCCCCCGTCTCGATGTGGAACTCGAGCATCTGGCGCGGGTCCATCCTGTAAATGTGGTCGGCTCCGAAAACACAGACGTGTTCGGGTTCCTCGTCGTAGATGAGATTGAAGCTCTGGTAGACGGCGTCTGCGGACCCGGCGAACCAACGGGGGCCGCGCCGCATCTGGGCCGGCACCGGCGTCACGTAGTTGCCGAGGATCGATGACAATCTCCACGTCTGCGAGATGTGCCTGTCGAGGCTGTGGCTCTTGTACTGAGTCAACACGGCAATCCTTCGGAGGGTGCCGTTGACGAGGTTCGAGAGTGCGAAATCGACGAGCCGGTAGCTGCCGCCAAACGGCACCGCCGGCTTGGCCCTATCCGCGGTCAGGGGCATGAGCCGCTTGCCTTCTCCTCCTGCGAGGACGATCCCGAAGACCTGGGTGCGCCCCATGCCCACGATAGTAGCGCGTCGCGTGCGAACACCCGACGCCGGGCCGAAAGCCGGTCTCGTGGCTCGACCTCAAACCGGGACAGAACCCGGTGTGAGCATCCGAGTCTACGAGTCGCTCGCCGGCACCCGCACATGCTCGACAACCAGCTCGGGGCCATCAGCCGAGCGGCGCAAGACCGAGGCCGACGTCTGGGTCATGGCGCTGAGGGCCACGACCGCTCAGCAGATGCTTACGGTTCTGTCGTGCTGCTGCTGGTAGACTGTACGCCCACGTGATCGCCCGTCAATGAGCACCTCGTCCTTCTCGCCGGCTTACTTGAACGCGCACAACCGGCACCTGCGTACGGAATCCGTACTCCAGCGCGCTCTGCGCGCGTTTCATTGCGTCGTTGGCGAAGCCCATGGTGCTCTCTAGCATCAGGGCTGCGGTGGTTGGAGTTGGATTCATTGGCGTGGCCCACGTCGAGGCGTTGCGACGCCTTGGAGTAGATGTGTGCGGTGTGGTGGGCTCGACGCCCGACCGGGCCCGCCGTAAAGCTGCCGCCTCGAACCTCCCACAGGTCTACGACTCCTTCGATGACCTCCTTAAGGACGCCGGCGTAGACGTAATCCACATTGCAAGTCCGAACTACGTGCATGCTCAACAGGCGGCGGCAGCACTCGCAGCCGGCAAGCATGTCGTCTGCGAGAAACCCTTGGGATTGAACAGCACCGAGACTTCCGAGCTGGTACGACTGGCGACTGCCTCCGGCCTGGTAAACGCCGTCTGTTTCAACATCCGCTTCTATCCCCTGTGCCATCAGATGCGCTCGATGGTCGCATCGAATGAGATCGGTGAGCCGCGCCTCATCACCGGCTCCTACTTCCAGGACTGGTTGCTGTTGCCGAGCGACTGGAATTGGCGACTTATCCCGGAGCAGGCCGGTGAGCTTCGAGCGGTGGCCGATATCGGATCGCACTGGCTCGATCTGGCTCGCTTCATAACTGGGCGGCGTGTAGTCGAGGTAATGGCCGATCTCCACACACTCGTCAAGATACGACGCCATCCCCCCGCGCCTGTTGAGACCTTCGCATCGGCCTTCGACGACGGCGATCTCATCGAGGAGGAAGTGTTCTCAGACGATGCCTGCGGCATCCTCTTGCGCTACGAGGACGGAGTACGCGGAGCGGTGACAATCTCGCAGGTTTCGGCCGGACGCAAGAACTCGCTTGACATTGAGGTGAATGGGTCTGTGGCATCAGTAGCGTGGGGTTCGGAGGACCCGGATCGTCTCTGGATAGGTCATCGCGGGCGACCCAACGAGATCCTCCAGCGCGATCCATCTCTTGTTGCTCCGGCAGCGAGTGCACTGATCGCCTATCCCGCCGGGCATGTGGAAGGTTATCCGGACACCTTCCGCGCCCTGTTCAGTGCCGTCTACTCGGACATTGAGCGCGGCAAGCCTTCCCCGACCCCCGCCTATCCGACGTTCGCCGACGGCCACGACGCGGTTTGCGTTACGGAAGCGGTGGCCCGCAGCAGCACAGAAAAGAGCTGGTCGGCCGTAGACCGATGACAATCCTCGTGACTCAATTAGTGCGACTTGTGCCGCCCCGGCCCAGAAGCGGAGCATTCTACGAGGTGTCGGGCGCCTCCGGCTCGACATCCCACAGGAAGCGAGAGAAGATGTCGTCGCACAGAGGCTCGGGCGCAGGCTCGAACACCAGCCCGTTGGGGCGGTAGAACACCGGGGGCGGCTCGGCCTTGCCGATCTTCATCTCCCAGCCCCCTTCGTGAACGAGGTAGTGGTGATAGCCGCACAGAAGGCAGAGGTTGTCGAGATCGGTGGGCCCGCCCTTGGTCCAGTGCCAGACATGGTGTGACTGCAGATAGCGCTTGCGATTGCAGCCGGGGAAGACGCAGCCCTGGTCCCGGGCCCGCAGCTGGCGCACCAGCCACCGGCTCACCGAGCGAGACACCCGCCCCATCCCAATAGCTTCGCCGTCGTTGTCGTGGGCCACGATCTGGAGGCGACAGTCGCAGCACGAGCGCCTCAGCGCCTCGGAGGAGAGCGCAAAGCCCTCCTCGGTCAGAGCCGAGCCCTCGAGCGCCACTAGAGCCGAGGCATCGGCGTGGACCACCACTGTGGCCCGGTCCGCATCCGAGTCGGCCGCCAGCGCCTGTCCGCAACAGCTCGACCAGGGCGTCGGCGGCACGCTGTGGCAGCGGGTCCCAGGTCCCGCTGGGGTTGCGCCCGATGCCGTGGGCGCACCGCTCCAGGGCCTGTACCACCGTTGCCCCCTGGTCTGCCCTGAGGTGGCCCCACAGCCTGACGCTGTTCTTGCGCTCGTCCCAGGTCCACCGCAGCGAGCGCTGCTGGTGGGCTTTGTCGTCCTCTTCCCTGGTCACCGGCCGGTGCCTCCGCACCAGCGACTTCAGAGCATTGAGGTTGAGCGCCACCGCCTGCTCCAAGAGCTCCGACTCGTTGTCCGGGGTCGCGATCGGAAGCAGGGCGGTGAGCTTGTCGAAGCTGAGTCTTTTCTGGGCGAAAGCTAGTTAGTGAAGTGGAGCCGTCATGGATGTTCGAATAGCGGTGAGCATGCCGGAGATCGGGTTTGAGTGCAAGACCTCGGACCGGCTCGATCGCCACCGCACCGATCCCGCCGGCAGGCGATACGGGTGAGCTTGAGTCTGATCTCCGGGGTTAGAGGTGTCCGCAGCCGACCTCGAGAGGGTCTCTGGTCGGCCGTAGGCTGGGGAGTCGATGGCGATCAAGAAAGAACCGGAGCGGAACAATCAGGCGACCACGCCTTGGCGGACGCGTTCGTCGCGTCTGGTCCACAGAAACCCGTGGCTCTCCCTGCGGGAGGACATCGTGGAAATGCCGAGCGGAGACACGACCAACTACGGCGTAGTGACTCTCGGCAACTGTGTCGGAGTGCTTCCGTTCCTGGACGGCGACACTGTGTTGCTTATCCGTCAGTACCGTTACGTCGCAGGTATGGCGAGGTGGGAGATGCCCACAGGGGGTGTGCATTCAGAGGAACGCTTCGAGGACGCCGCTCAGCGCGAGCTTCTGGAAGAGACCGGATACCGCGCCGGCCATCTTTCCTACATCTCTTCGTTTCACACCAGCAAGAGCGTAGTGGACGAAACCGCGCATCTCTTCGTCGCGCGCCAGCTGAGTACCGTCGGGGGCTGGGCCGGCGGAGACTCCACAGAGTTCATAGAAGTCCGGCCCACTCCCTGGCAGAGCGTTGTCGAGATGGTGCGCTCAGGCGAGATCACCGACGCTATGACCATCATCGCCGCCCTTCAGGTCGCCTCTCGGCCTGATTGAAGCTTCGCCGCTCACGTCACGGCTTTGGGTCCCCGCTGAGGCGGCCGGGTGCTCGCGTTCGTGTACCTGCAATTCGTCTTAAACGGTGCCGCTCAGGCCAGGTGGCGGGCAGCCGCCTCGGCCAGCAATCGCACCGTTCGGGCATCTCGTACTCGGCCCAACAGCGTCGTGACTCCGGCCCCCGCCCAGACCTCGAGCCGCTCTCGCACGCGCTGCACCGGCCCTGCGAGCGAGAGCTCGTCCACGAGCGCATCCGGGACGGACGCCACCGCCTCGGCCCTCTTTCCATCGAGAAACAAAGCTTGGACCCGTTCGGCCGCTTCCTCGTAGCCATACCTTCGAACAAGGGAGTTGTAGAAGTTCGCTCCCCGCGTTCCCATGCCCCCGATGTAGCGGGCGATTGTGGAGCGAAGAGCGTCTCGGCACTCGTCGAGGTCTTCGCCGATCGCAACCGGCACCACCGGGGAGACGTCGAAGTTCTCTCGAGACCGCCCGCCCGACTCGAATCCCCTCTCGAGCCCGTCTTCGAAGATGTCCCGATTCTCCGGAGAGTAGAACAGCGGCAGCCATCCATCCGCAACGCTCGCTGCGAGCGATACGTTCTTCGGCCCCATGGCGGCGAGATAAATGGGCAGGTCCGCTCGCAGCGGGACCACCTCGGCCTTGAGAGGCAATCCGAGACCGCTTCCGCCGACGGCGGGGAGCCGGTAATGGACTCCCTCGAAGCGAACGGGATCCTTGCGCTGAAGGATGGCTCTGACTATGCGGATGTACTCATCGCTTCGCTCGAGGGGCCGTTCGAACCGCTCCCCGTACCAGCCCTCCGCAACCTGGGGGCCGCTGGTACCCAGGCCGAGCCGCATCCGGCCCCCGGTCAGGTGGTCAAGGGTGATGGCCGCCATGGCAACATTCGCCGGAGTGCGGGCCGGGATCTGCAGAATGCCGGTCCCCACCGCAATGCGATGGGTGTGAGCCGCGATCCACGTGAGCAAGACGAGCCCGTCCGAGCCCCACGCCTCCGAAGTCCACACCGAGTCGAACCCGGCTCGCTCGGCCTCTTGTGCGACCGCCGTGAGGTCGGCCGGGGCGCGTTCCCAGTGCCCGACATGGATTCCTACGCGCATTTGCTTCTCAGCCGCCAGAATGTTTGTGAAGATTCCCACATTGGCTCCTCAATGACGAACATAACAAGTGGCACCCTTTCCCTCCGGTCGGGCCAAGCCCGCCCCGCACGACGACGTGATGCGGCTAATCACCGGAGTGCTGCTAACAGCGTTACTCGCTCTCCCCGTCACCGCACACGCCGTTCTTCCACCCGAGTCCATGACTGCTGCAAAGCCGCACATCGTTTCCGACTCCGTTCCCTACGGAGCGCTGCGCAAGCGGCAGATGGCTCGTTACTCGAGGCTCCTGCTGGTCGCGAGCTCGCGAGCGTCATCCGGTTTACGCTCGACGGGAGTCTCGGTAGGCGTGAGTGAGGCTCGTCGACGACCCCGCGCGGCAGCGGTCGCAACTCCCAATCCGCCCACGAACCAGGCAAGGTAGGCCGGCCACGGCATCGAACGTGGATCGGTGTCGAGCGATTCCAACCTCTTGCGCAACGCTGTCACTGCCTGAGCAGTCTCCGAGGCGTTCGCCTTCACACCCCCGAGCTTCCTCAGTTGCTCGGCGGCTCCGAGATAGACACGGCTGTCACTCTGGCGCAGATCTTTGCGGAGCCGGGCGAGCGCCAGGCTTGTGCGATCAGTGGCGTCCTGGAGCTTCCGAGACGTCTGAGCGGCAAGGGGATCGTCCACGACCTCAACACGGGCGGGAATGAGGTTGCCCAATGGATTTCGGCAACCTCTGTCGCACAGCATGAGGTGGTACCGACCCAGAGATAACTCCGGAATCGTGAGACGAGCAGTCGAGCGCGCGATGTCCGTGTCCCATTGGGAAAGGTCCACGTCCCCGAGAAGAGTCATTTCCGCGGGCGGTTTCCACCAGCGCTTCGGTTGGGGCCGCGACATCGCCCATCGGAGGGCTTCTCTGTCGATACCCCTGACGAGATACGCATAGTAGTCACTGTTACTTGCCTTCTGAGCATCAACCACGCCCCGAAACCAGACCTCGGAGCGAACGGTGAGGGTCTCGCCGATGCCGAGGTGCTGCCCTTCCAGATCGATGTAGGACCACCAGCCCCCTCCGCCTGCGGCGGCGACAACTAGGCTGGATAGGATGATCACCGCAATCAAGAGCAGCATTCGTAGGCGCATGCTGGACTCCTCACGAGCTTGTGTAACAAACCTCACGCGTTATAGACGCTCGCGAGCCCGCCCGGGTTCTCTCGATCCGAATCGAGTCAGTTCAGCAGGTGCACGCCTCGGGGGCCGAAGCCGCGATCAGGCAAGAATAGAGTTCGAGTAGCTCGGCGGCCGTGCGATCCCAGCTGAAGCGACGGGCAGAAGCCGCCGCGGCTTCAGAGAACGACAGGTGCAGTCGCTCATCGGCGAGGAGCGAGAGCAACCGGTCGGCCATCTTGGAAGGGTCGGCAGAGTCCAACAGCCATCCCGACATTCCGTTGTGCACCACGTACTTCAGCCCGCCCACCGCGGTTGCGACCACCGGGACACCACAGGCATGCGCTTCGAGCGCCGCCAGCCCGAACGATTCGGTGCGCGAGCACACCGCGAGGACGTCTGCGGCCCGGTAGAGCTCCGGTAGCTCACCGTGAGGTTGGGGGCCGAGAAACTGCACTCGGGCGCCCAGCGACAGGTCGTCTGCCAACCTCCGCAGCCGAGCGAGCTCGGCCTCGCCAGCGGGCGTGCTCGGCCCGCCGACGATGATCAGCGCGAGCTCTCGATCCAACTGCGGAGCCAGCTCGGCGGCGGCCCGTACGGCAAGGCTCAGGCCCTTGAGCGGTTGGATCCTGCCCACGCACAGGATCACGGCATGCTCGGGGGTCAGTCCGAGCCTCTCGCGAGCTTCGGCCCGCTCATTACCGCCGGCATTAGGCTTGAAGACCGCGTGGTCAATGCCGGGATGAATGATCTTCATGCGGTCGTGCATCGCCCCATAAAGGCATGAAAGCTGTTCCCACTCGTCGTCAGTGGAGGGAATGAGCACGTCCGCTCTGTTTATGACGCGTTCCTCGCCTTCGATCCTCGCCTGCGGCTCGGCAGTGTCGCCCGGTGCCAGATAGAGATTCTTCACGCGCGCCAAAGTGTGCTGAGAGTGCACCAGCGGCGCGCCCCATCTCTCTGCCAGAGGAATCGCCGCCAGCCCAGACTGCCAGTAGTGCGAGTGAACGATGTCGTAGGACGTCCTTTGCATCGCCGCAAAGTCCTGGACGCCTGCAGCGAACTCATCGATGTATTGGGCCACGGAGTGCTTGGGGATGACTCGGGGCGGGCCCGCATCGATCGAGATCACGCGCACGCCTTCGGAGATTCGGGCGATCCTGCCCCCTTCCGATGTCGCTCGGGTGAAGATGTCGGTGTGGATCCCGGCTGCGGCATGCGCCGCAGCGACCCCGCGTACGTAGACCGTCATCCCGCCGGCGTCGCCGGAGCCGGGTTCGGTGAGGGGAGAGGAGTGGTAAGCGAGCACGGCCACACGCCTCACGGGCAACATGGCGCTCGAAACCAGCCTCGGACTCACGCTTGTCACCCTTTGTTGCTCCAAACCGAGCTCTTCCTCCTGGCTCCCGAATCGACTGGGGCTCCCGGATCGTCTGGGGCTCCCGGGTCGTCTGGGGGAGGATTCTACGAGGGCGTCGCCCCTCGTCCGACCTTCTCTGCAGCCTGAGCCCCGCTCACCGGGGCTGCGGCTGCACTAAAGGCTCGGCGTTTAGATCAAGCCTCTGCTGGGGCAGGGTCCCAAACCTCTTCTGCCGTTGCGGGTTCGAGGTCTGATTGTTGCTTGGTATCGGGCCCCGCCGCCTGCAGGCGACGCAGCATGCTCGCAGCGAAGACGGCAACGAGAATCATGAGGACACATCCGATCGTGGCGGTAAGCCGCAACCCGTGGGTGAACGCGGCGTGAGCTGCGTCGACAAGCGCACCGCCGACCGGCTCGGGGAGTTGGTCCGCCACCATAAGAGCCCCTCCGAGGGTGTCGCGTGCGGCTTCGGCTGCCTCTGGGGGGAGCCCCTCCGGCAACGCGTCCGCCAGCGCACTGCGGTACACGGCGGTGCCGATGCTGCCGAGAACAGCGATGCCGAGCGCGCCGCCAAACTCGGCGCTGGTTTCCGAGATTCCGGAGGCAGCTCCCGCCCGCTCGGGCGGAGCGGCGCTGATGATCAGGTCGGTGCCCAGAGTGAACACCGGGCCGAGTCCCAGGGACATGATGACAGATCCGGTAACTAGGAGCGTAAGTCCCGAGGTTCCTTCGACTTGAGCGAGGATCCCCAAGCCCAGGGCTGTGAGCACCAGGCCGACGCCCATCACGGAAGCGGGACGGATCCGTCGAACGATGACCGGGGCAAGCATGGAACTAACGATGAACGCACCGGACTGCGGCAGCATCCACACGCCCGCATTCAGGGGCGACAAGCCGAGAACCAATTGCAAGTACTGCGCGACATAGAGAAAGGTGCCGAACATGGCGAAGATGGCGAGCGTGAACGTCACCAAAGAGGCGCTGAACGCAGGTCTGCGGAAGAGCCGCACGTCGATCAGCGGATCGGCCAGCCTCCGCTGTCGCCGCACGAAGGTCACGCCGACGCCGATTCCGCATGCAATCGAGAGTGCCGGCAACATCCCCGGACCGTCCTGAGCGATCTGTTTGAGCCCGAAGATTACGGACAGGACTGCGACCAGGGACAGCGCCACGCTGGCTGGATCCGGCCGCCCCGCGGTCGGGTCCCGAAACTCCGGCAGCAGCACCGGGCCCAACACCAGCAGCACCCCCATAACCGGCACCGCCAGCAGGAAGACGGAGCCCCACCAGAAGAACTCGAGCATGGCTCCGCCGAGGAGCGGGCCGATTGCCCCGCCGACCGAGAAGCTTGTAATCCACACGCCGACGGCGACCGTGCGCTGATGCGGGTCGAGAAACATGTTGCGGATCAGTGACAGTGTGGACGGCGCCAGTGTTGCACCCGCCAGACCGAGCAAAGCGCGGGTCGCGATCAGCATCTCCGCGCTGGTTGAGAACGCGGCGAGCACCGAGGCAATGCCGAACGCACTTGCACCGATCAACAGCAGCCGGCGGCGACCTATCCTGTCGCCGAGTGTGCCCATCATGATGAGCGATCCCGCAACCATGAACCCGTAGATGTCGACGATCCACAGCAGCTGTGCGCTGCTCGGCTGGAGGTCTGCGCTGAGGCGCGGCACCGCAAGGTGCAGCACTGTCAGGTCCATCGCGTAGAGCACGCACGCAAGGGCGAGCACGGCGAGCCCGATCCACTCCCGCCGTCCGGCCCGAGGTGCGACCGCAGCCTCGTTCTGCGTCATCGTCCATCCTCCTTTCGCGTGATTCTCAAGAATTGAGACGCCGCCGAGCACCAGAACTCATCGTTCGCCCGTGATGTTCCCATGCCACCGCCGGCGGTGGTCCGGGGGCGGCCCAGGGCGCAAGGAGAACGGCGATCATTTTCCCGTCTGCAGGCCCGTCTGTCATATTGTGTTGATGAGTTTGGGAGAGAGAAAGGGGCCCGAATTGACTGAGCTTGCGGCGAGAGACCGAGCAGCCCAGAGCACTCCAACGCCCGGCGCCGAGGATCTCGAGGGCCGGCTGGAACAGCATCGGGTCGAGTTGACCGCCCACTGCTACAGGATGCTGGGCTCGGCGTTCGAGGCGCAGGACGCGGTGCAGGAGACGCTGCTACGGGCGTGGCGCAGCTTCGATCGCTTCGAGGGCCGTTCGGGGGTGCGCTCGTGGCTCTATCGCATTGCTACCAACGTTTGCCTGGACATGCTGAGCGGTAGAGAGCGGCGCGCCCGCCCCATGGACCTGGGGCCCGCCGGCACCGCCGACACCCCTCTCGGTGCTCCCCTGCCGGAGACCACCTGGATCCAGCCGGTCCCCGACGGCAGCGTCGTTGCCTCGGACGGCGACCCGGCCGAGGTGGCCGAGCAGCGTGAGAGCGTCCGGCTTGCCTTCGTCGCCGCCCTGCAGCACCTGCCGCCCCGGCAACGTGCCGTGCTGATCCTCAGGGAAGTCCTGCGCTGGAAGGCGGGCGAGGTCGCCGAGCTGCTCGAAACCAGCGTGGCGTCGGTCAACAGCTCCCTCCAACGCGCTCGCGCCGCCCTTGCGGACTGCGAGATCCAGCCCTCCCAGCCGGTGGAGGAGGCGCAGCAGGCGCTCCTTGACCGCTACGTCGACGCCTTCGAGCGCTACGACATGGAGTCGCTCACCTCACTGCTCTACGAGGACGCCACCTGGTCGATGCCGCCTTACGACTTGTGGCTGCGGGGTCATCTCGACATCCAGCGCTGGTGCCTGGGGCCCGGTATCGGCTGCAACGGTTCCCGCCTAGTCCCGACTGTGGCTAACGGCATGCCCGCATTCGGGCAGTACAAGCCCTCTCCGGCGGAAGGCGGCTACGAGCCATGGTCGCTCCAGGTGCTCGAGATATCAGACGATCGGATCAGCGGGATCATCTTCTTTCTCGACACCGCCACCCTGTTCCCGCTGTTCGGCTTGCCTCCGCGGCTCGCCCGCTAGGGCTCGCAGAGCGGCAGCACGTCGCAGAGACCCATTAGAGCGAGCAGTTCCTGGAGCTCGCCCGAGGCGTGACGCAGCCGGATCTGCCGGCCGAGCCGTCGAGCGGTGAGCTGCAGACGCGCCAGGGCATCCACCGTGCCGGCATCCCAGCCGTCGAGTGTGCCCAGGTCGCAGACGACAGGATCACCGGGGCTGCCTTCGAGCAACAGATCAAGGCTGGCTCGAAGTCCCAGGATGCTTGAAGGAGTGAGCGGACCACCGACGACCAGGACGATCGTGCTCGGCGCGGAGCACTCATTCACTCCACGAGCACGTTTTTCAGGCGTCTCCCCGGCAGAGTCAATCACGGGCCTCCTTATCGCATTCTTCCTGGATAAGACCGAAAGGGAGTCGAAACTCATCGCTTCGACGGGTTGCGCTTGGGTCCGCTCGGCCCGGTCTGTTGGCGAGGTTCACTCCCTCACCTGGGTGCAGGCAGGGCTCTGGGGCTCGCTCGGGCAGGGGCCCCTGCGGCCACATCGAAAACGGCACCTTGCCCGAGCAACGAGTGATCGTGACCTCGCTCAAGCATTTGCCGGAAGCGGCCGCAGAGGCCGCAGTCGAATCTCCGGTCACGATAGTGATCGGCGAAGTGGTGAGCTTGACGGACAGACTCCTGAGAGCGGATCACGACGGCCAGATTGTCGCCTCAACCTCGTGAGCGCGCCTCTCTGGTGATCTGCCTGCGCCAGGCCTCGGTCTGTTCGATCTCATTGAACGTGTAGATGTGTATCCCCGGTACATCGAGTGCCGGGTCCCCGAGACGAGGGGCCAACTTCTCCAGAAGGCGGGTCGGGTCGTATCCGCCGGGAACGACCAGGCGCAGCAAGCCGCCTCGGCTCTTGGTGAGAAAGCGGGCCGATTCCCCCACGCCGATCTTCTGTGACACCCGAAGCAGCTTCGCGGTGTCGGTGATGCTCGGTAGTCCGAGGTAGATGGGCAGCTCGACCCCCCGGCGCCGCACACGCTTGACCCACCGGACGATGACCTTGGCATCGAAGCAGATGTTGCTCACGATGTAGGTGCCGAATTGACGCTTGTCCCACATCGACTGAATCGTGACGTCGTCATCGATCAGCGGATGGCTCTCGGGGTAACCGGCTATGCCGACGTCGTCGAACGAGTGACCGCGTTCGTGCATAGCCTGAAGCAGCTCGAGGGAGCCCGAGAACTCCCCCTCCGGTCGAGCCTCATCTCCCGCAACAACGAACACCTCTTTGATACCCGCGGCGCGTACCCTCTCGACAACTTCGTCGAGGTGTCGGCCGTCGGCTACGAGGCGCGCCGAGATATGTGGCACGGCCGAATAGCCATGTCGCGCCAGCCGCTCCGCCAGCTCCAGAGTCGGGTCGAGTCCTCTTCGGGGCGATGCCGTGACCGTGACTTTGATTTCCTTACCGACCGACTGGAGGACTCGCTCCTCGGCCCCCTCTAGCGGAATCACCTCGTAGCGCGCAAGGTCGAGCCACCTCTGAATGGTGTTGCGGCCCTCGGCAGAGGTCATAACTGCCGAGGGCCCGGCACCGGACCTCTAACTCGAGATTCCCTCCAGCCACGCATCGGCCTTGTCCTTGTTGTCGGAGATCCACTGTGCGGCGGCATCCTCGGGAGTCATCTTCTCCTCGGCGATGAGCTTCGACACCAGCTCTTGATCCGCGTTCGACCACTTGAAGTTCTCGACGAACTCAACAGCAGGCGAGCCCGACTCGGCGAACTCACTCGAGTAAAGCTTGCGAAGGTCGTAGTCGGGATAGGCGCAGTCGACGTTGTCCGGATCGGCGTCACAGCCCGGCGTCCGCTTGGGTAGCTTTACCTCTTCGAAGTCCAAAGCCGCGTTCAACCACTGCGGCTCGTACCAGTAGAAGAGCAGCGGCTCCTCTTGCGCGTAGGCCTGCTGGATCGCAGCGATCTCGGAGGCCTCGCCACCTGCGTAGATGACCTTGAAGTTGAGACCGAGTGTCTCTATCAGAGATTCGTCGTTCGTCACGTACCCGGGATCGCCCGCGAGAAACTGCCCCTGGTCACCGGATTCGGGGGTCTGGAAGAGTTCCGAGTTCTCCGCTACGCCCTGCCACGAGGCAAGTTCGGGGTTCTCATCAACGAGGTACTTGGGCACATACCAGCCGATGTGACCCGTGACGCCTAGTGACCCCGCCTGCTTCACCTTGCCTAGGTCATCGACGTACTTCTTGTAGAGCTTGACGTGCTGCCAATCCTCCAGGATCACGTCGACCTTCCCGTCCGCTAACGCTTCGTATACCGGGATCTCGGCGATCTTGGTTATCGAAACCGTGCACCCAAGCTCGTTCTCGAGCAGGTTCTTGGCCACGTAGACGTTAGCTGTGGAGCCGACCCAGGACTGTTCGTTGATAGTCAAGTCACCGCAGTCTCCGCCACCGCCACCACCGGCAGCACTACCGCCGCCATCGGAGCTCGGGCTTTGTTGGGCGCCGCAACCAGAAGCAACCAGCGCCAGCACGGCTCCAACCATCCACAGCCTGTTTCTCACCACTCCACCTCCATCGCTTCCGAGTGCCCAGCGTTATCGCCGGGCGCCACCGCTCTGCTGCTAAATGCTTCGTCTCTGCAGGTTGCCTCTTGTAACCCTATCCAGAACGATCCCCAATGCAAGGATGGCGAGGCTGGCCACCGCCCCGTCTCCGAACTCGTTTCGCTGCAAGCCCACCACGACGCCGTAGCCAAGAGCACCTCCGCCCACAAGGCCCGCAACGATCACGACTGCCAGCACCATAATGATCCCCTGGTTGACCCCCAACATGATCGCCGGACGAGCGAGTGGAATCTTCACCTTGAGCAGTACCTCTGCGCGACTGGCCCCGAACGCCCTGGCAGCCTCGACCGCGGCCGGCGACACCTCCTTGATCCCGACCACGACCAGGCGGATGACCACCGGCGTCGCATAGAGGACAGAGGCGATCACTCCCGGGACCCGCCCGACACTGAACAGGGCCACGATTGGTATCAGATAGACGATCTGCGGGAGCGTCTGAAGAGCGTCTTGAATGGGCCTGATGGTCTGCTCGAAACGAGGCGTCTCCGCCGCCACAATTCCCAGTGCCACCCCAAAGAAGAGAGTAAGCACGGTCGACACGAGTACCTGAGAGGCCGTGTCCATCCCCGGCCCCCATACGCCCATGACGCCGATTGCGGTCAGCAGCACGCCGGCGATGATCATCTGACGAACGCCGGAGACGATCAAAGCTATCGCAACGGCGGATCCGATCACCGCCCACCAGGGAGAGTCGCTCAGGAACACGCGCAGAGGCTCGAGACCCCACAAGACAAGATGATCCCCCAGCCACGAAGTGACCGGATACACCGGCTTTGTTGGATCCTGCACCCAGGTGATGACGTCGTTGATGATGCCCGCAATGAAGTCACCGACGCCTACAGTGTCCGGAAAGGAGGCAATGCCGAAAGCCCTCGCTGCAAGCGCGAACGCCGCAATCGCGACGAACACGGCCGCTGTTAACGTCCTCGCCGAGAAACGAGGAGTGCGCAAGCCGCCCTCGGGATGGCGACTGGCGTCCATACGCGCGGCGGCGGCCTCGGTTGCACGGTCCAGAGCGATCGCCATAATGACTATGGCCGAGCTGGCCACGATCGCCAGTCCCACATCAAGGAAACTCAGCGCCGAGATGACTGTGTCGCCGAGCCCACCTCCGCCGATGAGCGAGGCAATGATCACGATGGAAAGCGCCATCATGATCGTTTGGTTCACTCCCAGCATGATGGATCTCAGCGCCAGAGGGAGCTGCACCCCGAATAGCACCTGCCGCCTGGTGGCGCCCAAAGACTCGGCCATCTCCACGGATTCTCGAGCAACACCTCGCACGCCGAGGGCGGTGATGCGAACGGCCGGCGGAACCGCATAGACGACGGTCGCGATGACGGCGGCAGGGTTTCCAACGGAAAAGAAGATCACCACCGGCATGAGGTAGGCGAAGGCAGGAACGATCTGCATAACATCGAGCACCGGAGTGATCGCCTTGTCGAAGCGGTCGCTGCGTCCGGCGAGCACCCCGGCCGGAATGCCAATGGCAAGGGACACCAACACTGCGGAAAGCATGAGCGCGAGCGTTTCCATGCTTTCCTCCCAGACTCCCAGCACGCCGAAGGAGAGGAAGGAGCCGCATACGAGCAGAGCTACACGCCGGCCGCTCCAACGCAACGTGATGAGCGTGGCCGCGGCCGTGACGCCGACCCAGGATAGCCACACCAGCACGCCATTGAGGTAGGCAACCAGTTGGTCGAGGAAGTTCGCGATGTGGTTGAAGAAATAGAGAAACAGCCAGTGAGAGTTCTGATTGTCGACAATCCACTCGTAGAGAGCGTCGAAGCGCTTGTTGAGTGGATAAATGAGACCCGAGGGCCAAGGGAACTTATTCTCGAGCAGGACGAAAAGGACGAGCAGAATCGCCAAGACGACGCCGACCTGCGCCGAGCGCCCGAGGTGTGGGAGGCGCGCTCTGATGGCGGGGCGGGCCGTCGTGAC
Source organism: Actinomycetota bacterium (assembly GCA_013695465.1). Taxonomy (GTDB): domain Bacteria; phylum Actinomycetota; class CADDZG01; order CADDZG01; family WHSQ01; genus JACDAL01. Next base: position 23,694 of record JACDAL010000046.1, read on the forward strand.
TGCAGACATGCCTAGGATCGGCCCCCGTCGGCGCGCAGCACAGCTACACGGTCGACCACACCGACCATGCGGTCGCCGTCCATGACCCGCACCGGCTTCGGGTTATCCGCAACCAGCGAGACGACATCGCGCACGACTTCGTCTACAGGCGCCGTCGGCCCCGAGAGGTCATCGCTGGCGGTGGCATCCCGCATGATCCAGCGAAGAGTTAGGACCTGGCTGCGAGGTACGTCCTGCACGAAATTACGGACGTAGTCATCGGCAGGCGAGCCGACGAGGTCCTCGGGGCTCCCCTGCTGCACGACCTCCCCGTCGCGCATGATCATGATGCGGTCGCCGAGCCGGAGTGCCTCGGACAGGTCGTGGGTGATGAACAACATGGTCTTGCCGGTCTCCTTCTGGAGCCGGATAACCTCGTTCTGCATGTCGCGGCGGATGAGTGGATCGAGAGCACTAAACGGCTCGTCGAAGATCATCACCTCGGGATCCACGGCAAACGCGCGGGCCAGACCCACTCGCTGCTGCATGCCTCCCGAGAGCTGATCGGGAAAATGGTTCTCGAACCCGTCGAGTCCCACGAGCTCGACCATCTTGCGAGCTCGATCCAAGCGCTGCTCCTTGGGCTTCTGCTGGATCTCGAGACCGAACCCGATGTTGTCGACCACCCTGCGGTGTGCCAACAAACCGAAGTGCTGAAAAACCATTGCCACGGTCCCGCGGCGCAACTGGCGAAGCCCGGCCGTGTCGGCGGCCATCACATCGTGCCCTGCGATGCGGATCTCGCCGGCGGTGGGCTCGATCAACCGGATCAAGACGCGCGCCAGGGTGGACTTGCCGGAGCCCGACAGTCCCATGACCACGAAGACCTCGCCGGGCCACACCTCGAAGTCGACGTCCCGCACCGCGGCGATGCAGCCTGTGCGCTCGCGCAGCTCCGCTCGCGGAAGCGTGGCGGCCTCGGTCCCGATGATCTTTTCGGCCTCGGCCTGGGGACCGAAGATCTTCCACACGCCTCGCGCCGAGATGACTGGGTCGCTTGCGCGCTCGGTGGGGGCCGCGCGGCGACCCTCATCCTGAACGACGCCGGCCTCGCTCACTCCCGGCCCTCCCCCGATAGCCATTCTCAATAACCGTAACCTGCGCCCGTCGCCGCCCCTGCCAACAAGGGCCGGAGGGGCTCACAGCAGGCTGTGCAGCTTGCGCGCCTTCAGCCGGTGCACGAGCATTAGAAAGAGCTCGGCCGTCGCCATGGCGTCGGACATCGCATGATGGCTGCGATGGGGAGGCAGCCCGAAGTGAGCCCGAGCCCCGGCCAACGCCACCGGTGGCCTCGGCTCGGAACCGGGCCGGCGCGCCAGGCGAGCCAAGAGCCTCATCGTGTCCACGACCTGAGGACGGGGCCACGGAAGCCCCTCGCCGGCGCAGGCCCGCCGCAGGAACGGCACATCAACCATGGCGCAGTGAACGAGCAGAACCCCTTCGCTCAAGCGGCCACAGATGAGGGGGAGGACATCCTGGAGGCGCGGCGCTGCCTCGAGGTCTCTTGGATTGAGATGGTGGATCGTCATGCTCTCTGCAGTCATCTCCTGGGCCGGATTGACGAGGGAGTAGAAGGACTCCCCCACTCGAATGCGCCCGGAGCGAATGGGCACCATCCCCACCGAGACGACACCGTGCCGGCGGGGGTCCAGTCCGCCGGTCTCCAGATCGAGTGCCCAATACACCGGGTCGTCCCACCGCGATATGCGTCTCTTGATCCGCTTGCGTGAAGTGAGGCTCGTCGAAAGCTTGCCTACCTCCCCGCTGCCAGTTTTTGGACCCTTCGAAGAAGCACTCGGTTTAGCCTGGGGGCCGAGCACGTGCACCAGGGTGTCTTGTGCAACCAGGCAGGCGCCGGCTCTGTCCGAGAACCGCAGTACCTCCCCCGCTGCCCATGTTCGCAGCCCCGGTTGCTCCACCACGCCTGTGCGAATCAGGTAAAGGCGCCCATCGGCGCCCGGCTCGTGCAGCCAGGTTCCACGAGGCCAGTACCAAGTCTCAAGCGAGTCCTCGACCGCGGCAAGCTCCTCCAGGGTCAAACGGTCGAATGGCGGACGGCGCCGCAAGAACTCGATGGGTTCCAGACCGGAGATCACGCAGCATTAAGTCTATGCGGGACCGCCTTCGTTCGGCGATTTGAACCTTGCCCGGCCTGGTCCATTTGTGGTTTCCTACTCTGGCATGTCGTCGCTCCGATCAAAAGGGAGCGACAGGGGGAGGAGGACATATGAGCATTGAGGGTCAAGAGCTCGACTACGCGGGGGGTGGGCTCGCCCGGGAAACAAACTGGTGGGGCGCCTTCGTCATCGGCCTGGCAGGAACAATCCTCGTCACGGGAATCGCTCCCGTAATGGTCACGGCATTGGGTGCGGCCTCGATCCCGATCATAGTCCTGGTTACGTTGAGCGGATGGCTCCTGTGCCTGCTGCTGGCCGAGCTTTCTGCGATGATGCCCGAGCGCACCGGAGGCTCACCCTCCTACGCCTACCCGGCTTACAAAGAGCGCTGGCCGGGCCTGGCGAAGCACATCAACGGCTTCACCGCGTGGGCCTACTGGCTGGGTTGGTTCCCAGTGGCTCCGCTGAACATGATCTTGGCGTCGTTCTATCTCGGTGATCGTTTCGGTCTGAACCTCGAGAGCGGGTTCACCCCCATCAACACGTTCATCTCGTGGTGGACGCTCGGTATTGCCCTCGTCGGCATACTTCTGTTCTTCATTCCCGCCTATCTCGGGATCCGCTTCGGGACCGTTTTTGCAACCGTTCTTGCCATACTCTCGATGATCCCGCTTACCTTCCTAGCGATAGCGTGGATTTTCAACCCCAGCACGGTGGACTTCGGCGAGCTGTCGGGATTCACCCAGCTCGACGGCTCGAGCTTCTTTTCCGGAGTCGGCGGATACGGCTGGCTCACCATCTACCTCGCCTACTCCTTCCTTCTGACCTGGAACGTCATTGCCATGGAAGCGGCCGCCTGCTACATCGGCGAATGCAAGGACCCGGACCGGGACGCCAAGATCGCTCTGAACCTGGAAGGCGGGTACGGCCTCTTCGTCTACACGCTGATCCCCCTGGCGTTCGTAGTCGTGCTGGGCGCAGACGCGCTTTCGAATCCGGATCTCGTCGACCCCGCCACCATGTTCGTCACCTTCGCGGGGCAGGTGTTCGAGGGTGTGGGCGGCGAGTTTCTCAACTGGCTCATCGCATCCATGCTCATAATCGCACTGGCCCTCTCCGCGCTCAACGCGATCATGGGTTGCGCCCGATCACTCCATCAGATGTCCATCGACGGCCAGTTCCCGCGCTTCTTCCAGAAGGTCAACCGCCATGGTGTTCCAGACCGAGCCATGCTCTTCAACGTCCTCGCCTCGCTCGTAGTGGTCTTCGCCGGAGGGGCGGTGGAGATCTATTCCTTCTCGAACGTGGGCTACACGATCTCAATGGTTCCGGTCCTCGTTGGTTACTACCTCCTGCGCACTCACCGGCCCGATGCCCGGCGGCCGTTCCGCCTCCCCGAGTACTTCAAGTACGTGGCTCTCGCACTCGCCGTCTTCTATTTCATCATCTGGCTTGTCGGAGGAATCTATTTCTCGATCATCGGAGGCACCCAGATCTACTACTTCCTGGGCTGGATAACGCTGCTCGCCTACTTGCCGCTCTATTACTACAGGACACGCGTCGAGGACGCCAAACTGGAGCCGGCGGCCTCTCCAGACGCGGCTCCTGCAACCGGTTGAGCTTGGGCCCCGGCGGGACTTCCTCGCCGGGGCCTTATCAAAATGCCCCCGGAAGGCAATCTGCCCGATCCCTCGACTCTAAAGCTGCGCCGCCTACTACTGGCCTCCGAAGGCCGCCCCCTGACCAAGAGCGCCATTGATCTGGCCGCGCGCATCGCCAAGCCTCAGCGCGCATCCGTCCACGTCTTCTCGATAGCCCGAGTATGGGGAACGGGCCTGGGACTGCCGATGCCCGCGCTGTTGCCCACCAAGGCAGAGTGGGACGAGCAGCGCGAGATCGTCGAGCGCGCCGTCAAGGCGCTCCGCAAGCACGGCATCGATGCCTCCGGACAGGTTCTTGCCACGCGCAAGGCCACCAAACGGATCTTGAACGAGGCGCAGAGGACCAGATGCGAGGCGATCGTCATGGCGGCGGACCCTCCCCGGCCCCGTCTGCTCGCCGATCTGATGTGGTCTCAAGAGCCGTATCGGGTACGGCGAAGGTCGAAGCTTCCCGTCTACCTCGTCGATCGAGCGAAAAATGAACGTGGATGAGATCGCGCGCTTTCTCGCTAGGTACCCGCCGTTCACCAGCCTGTCCAGAGACGAGCTCGAAGATGTCGCTTCAGTAGCCGCAATCCGTCCCTACGAGGACGGTCAGGACGCTCTCGTCGAGGACGGCCGCCTCGCCACTCACTTCTTCGTTGTTCGAAGCGGCGCCATGGAGCTGGTTCACGTCGACGAGGTCATCGATATTCTGGAGCCGGGAGAGGCGTTTGGTCATCCCTCTCTGCTCACCGGTATGGCTCCGGCCTTCACCGTTCGAGCCCACGGCGACGCGGTCTGCTATGCGATCCCCAAGGAGCGAGCGCTGCGTTTGCTGGGAAATCCGGCCGGCACCACGTTCGTCGCCCGAACCCTGAGGGATCGCCTCGTTCGAACCGGACATACCGTCCACGCCCTGCCCGAGGTCCGGACGCTGCGCGTGGCATCCCTATTAAACCGCCCTCCCGTTTTCCTAGATGCCGAGGCAACCATTCGCGAAGCCGTGCAGGCCATGCGAGCCAGGGCTTCTCCGGCCGTCTTGATCCGAACGCGTGCGGGCCTGGGGATCGTCACGGATGCGGACTTGAGGGACAAGGTGTTGGGAGAGGAAGTCTCGCTGGACCGCCCCGTGGACTCGGTCATGACCACTCCGGTGGTCACCATCGACTCCGATCGCCTGGCGGTGGAGAGCGCAATCGAGATGCTTCAAGCCGGGATCCAGCATCTTCCGGTCCTCGCCCTCAGCGGAGAGATCCTTGGAGTGCTTTCTGCAGCCGACCTGATGAATCTCGAGAACCTCAGCCCGTTCGCGCTGCGCCGCTCGATCGCAAGCGCTTCGGATGAAGAGGGTCTCGTGGACGCCGCCTCACACTTGCCGCGAGTCTTCGTTGCCCTTCTCGATGCCGGGCTTCCCGCCACCGACGTCGGCCGAGTTCTCTCGCTGCAAAGTGACTCCGTTACCGAACGCCTTATCGACCTGACGATCGAGCGTCGCGGCCCCCCACCAGTGCAGTGGGCGTGGTTGGCGCTGGGCAGCGTAGCCCGGCGAGAGTTGACGCTGGCGTCCGATCAGGACAACGCGCTCGCTTACGAGGACTCGCAAGATCGTTCTGAGGTCGACTCGTACTTCAAGCAGTTCGCGGAGGACGTCACCTCGGGACTTGCTCGCTGCGGGTTTGGGGCGGACAAAGCCGAGGTCCTGGCACGCAACCACGAGTGGCGCATGTCGCGGTCGGAATGGCTCGCGGTCTTCGCTTCCTGCCTCGAGACGCCCGACCGTTCCCATCTGGTACGCGCGGCCGTGTCCTTCGATTTCCGTCATGTGACCGGCGGGCTGGACATAGTTCCGCCGCTCGTGGCTTCCATTCGCCGAGCGCCCGAGCACCCCGACTTCCTCGGGAGAGTGGCGCGCACCGCCACCGACATTCGGCCCCCTCTCGGTTTCCGGCGCCGGCTCATGGGCGAGTTCGACGTGAAAAAGGGGGGCGTGGTCCCGCTCGTCAACCTCGCTCGTTTCCATGCTCTCTCGCATGGAGTGACGATCTCGCCCACGCTGGACCGGCTGATCGCGGTCGAGGAGCTGGGGGCGCTCGGCACCGATACCGCGCGCGGGTTGAGAGAGGCTTTCGCGATCCTGTGCAAGGTTCGGCTGGAGCATCACGCGGCTCAGATAGAGGCAGGTCGCGCCCCCGACAACCTCATCGATCCCCTGGAGCTTCCACCTCTTGCGCGCATCGACGTACAGGAAGCTTTGAGAGCAATTATCGTTGCCCAGAAGATGCTCGGGCACTTCATGCGCCCAGGCATGTAAAGCAGCGCACTCACACCCGCGCTGACGACCCTCCCGGCGCGGAGTTAATCCTGACTCGCGGATCGATGCCGCAGTAAAGAAGATCTACCGCCAGGTTGGTAACGATGATCATCAGCGAGAAGAGCAGGACGACTCCCGCCATTACCGGAAAGTCGTAGAAGTCGCGCGCGTCGAGCAGCAGGCTGCCCAAACCTGGAATGCGGAAGATGCGCTCGATGATTATGCTCCCGCCGGCCAGCAGACTCAGATCGAGCCCGTACATCGTCACGATTGGAGTCAGGCTGCCACGTAGCTCGTGTCTGATTACTGCCGAGCTCGACAGGCCCTTGGCTACCGATGTCCTGATGTAGTCCTCCGCCTTGACCTCCAGCACCTTGCTTCGAATCATGCGCGCGTACACGGCGACCAACGGCAACGCAAGGCAGATCCACGGCAGCCACATCGCCTCCAGCCATTCCCAGGGGCTCTGGGAGAGGGACACGTAGCGGTTGCCCGCGTAGATCCCGGTTGTGTTGAGAATCGCAGCCAGAGTCATCAGTGCCACGAAGAAGACCGGCAGTGACAGCGCCGCTAGTGACAGCCCCATTAGGACGCGGTCGGTGGTGCTGCCGCGGCGGCTGGCCGAGACCGTACCGACCACAGCTCCTGCCAGGACCCACAGCACCGACGCTCCGAGCGCGATCGACAACGACGGCACGAGGGCGGGAAGGACGACGCTGGACACCGGTGCGTTGGAGGCGAACGAGTAGCCCAGGTCGCCTCGCGCCAGGCTCGAGACGTAATGGAGGTATTGGACCAAGACCGGTCTATCGAGCTTTAGGCGCTGCTCGATGGCCCGCATCTCCGGTACCCGGGCCCCGCGACCTGCGAGCAGAACAGCGACCGGGCTGATCCCTCGAGGCTCCCGGCGCCCGCCTCCACCGGGAAGGACGAAGAAGATCACGAACACCACCGTGACCACGAGCACAAGCGTGATCGCCGCCCACAGCAACCTGGCGATGACGTAGGAAAGCACCCACCCGACGCTACTACAGAAGTAGTAGCTCCGTCAGAACCGGGTGAGGTACTCCCTCACCTCCCAGGGGGTGACCTGCTCGTGGTAGCGCCTCCATTCGCCTCGCTTGACGTCGGCGAAGTAGTCCACGTAGTCCTGGCGCAGGCCGTCGGTGTTGGCCACTGTGCCCAGCGACTCTCTCAGGGCCTCGTCCTTCTCGAGCTCACTCACCGCTTCGAGCAGGTTCGCCGGCAGCATCTCGACGCCGGCGCTTCTGAGATCCGCCTCCGAAGCCTCGTAGAGGTTGTCGGAGTTCGGATCCCCCGCATCCAGCTTGTTGTCGATCCCGTCCAGCCCGGCCCCCAGCACCGCAGTCGCGGCCAGGTAGGGGTTGCAGGAGCCGTCGATGGTCCTGTCTTCGATCCGGCCAGGGCCGGGTATTCTCAGCATCTGCGTCCGGTTGTTGTATCCGTAGGTGATGTAGACGGGAGACCAGGTCGCACCGGATTGAGTCCACGACGATTCCTTGAGTCTCTTGTAAGAGTTGACCGTGGGCGCAGTCACTCCGATGTAGGCCTTGGCGTGCCTCTTTAGTCCGCCGATGAACTGATAGGCGAGCTCCGAAAGCCCCAGTCCCTTCGGATCATCCTCGTCCAGAAACAGGTTCTGGTCCGTCTCGACGTCCCACAGGCTCATGTGGAAGTGGCAGCCGCTGCCGGTCAGATGCCCAAAGGGCTTGGGCATAAAGGTGGCAATCAAGTCTCGCTGCTGTGCCAAAGTCCCCACCATGTAGCGGAAGAAAATGGCCCGATCGCAGCTCGTGAGCGCGTCGTCGTAGGTGAAGTTTTGCTCGAACTGAGAGTTGGCGTCCTCATGATCGTTGGCGTAGTTGCCCCATCCGAGCTCGTTGACGTAGCGCGAGACCGTGGACAGGAAGTCGTAGTTGCGAGTCAAGCCTTTGAGGTCGTAGCAGGGCTTCTCCAGAGTGTCCAGAGGATCGGCGATCACGATCGATCCGTCACGCTTCTGGCGCACGAGGAAATACTCGAGCTCCAAGCCGATCTTGAAGACGTATCCCTTCGCAGCGGCGCGCTCCAGTTGGCGGCGGAGAATCGTGCGGGGATCGTAGGGCCACTCTTCCCCTTCGACGAAGATGTTGCAGGCAAAGCGCCCGAGGTCCTGCTGCCAGGGGACCGGAGTGAAGCTGTTCAGATCGGGACGGGCCATGAGGTCGGGCTGATGGGGGCCTTGGCCCATCTCCCCGGCGGCGAATCCGGCGAAACCGACTCCCTCCTCGACGAGCTCGTCCAGGTAGGTGGCGGGAACGAGCTTGGCGCTGGGACGAGCGTACATGTCGACGAACTGAGCGAAGTAGAAGTCGATGCCGCGCTTCTGAGACTCTGCGCGCACGTCGTCAACAGTCGGAGCAGGTGACCCCCCGGCCATGAGACCCTCCCTCTCATCTGAGTTACTCGGACACCGGGACGATAACCGCACGCCCGTTCGTTTTCCCGTGCGGTGTGAACTTTCCTTACGATTTCGCGCTATTCGCGCCTAAAGATCCGGAGAGCCCCACAATGGCTTGATGAAAAGCCAAGCAGCGCAGCTAGGCGGGACACGGGCTCACCGCTGGACGATGGTTGTGGCCGTGGCTGCGGCGGCGGCGCTGATCCCCAGCGCGCTCGGCCTCGTGCCGGTGAGCAAGGCGGCCGTCTCCGCCCCCTCCCTCCTCCGGCGCGTGCTCGCCTCGGCCGGCGTTTCTTACTCGGGGCTGGCGGAAAGCTTTGCCGGCCTCAGCCTGCCCGACGTCGAGGGGGCCGGTCGACTCGCAGCGATGTTCGGCGAGCAAACCCGGATGCGGGTGTGGTACGAGGGCCCGACGCTCTGGCGAGTGGACGAGCTCACCCCGATCGGGGAGCGAGACCTCTATCGCGATCCCTACGGCACCTGGTACTGGGACTCGGGACGACGGCACGCCACACGGACCGAAGGGGAGGGAACAGTGCGCTTCGCGCGCCCTGCCGACCTGCTTCCCCCGGAGCTCGGCCGCCGCCTGGCCGCCCCCGCGTCGCCCGCCGAGCTCTCACTCTTGCCGACGGAGAGGATCGCCGGTATCGATGCGGCCGGCCTTCGAATAACACCCGCCGGCGACGGCACCACTCTTGACCATGCCGATCTGTGGGCCGATCCCGCGTCCGGGCTCGTGGTCCGGGTCGCGATCACCGCTCGCGGGATGAAGGAGCCGATCATCTCGAGCTCTTTCCTGGACCTCGAGCAACGCAGGCCCGCGTCTAGCATCACGAGCTTTGAATTGCCGGAGGACGCAGACGCCCACTTCTCCGAAGCTCCCGACTTTGCGCGCGCAGTCGACCGCTATTCGCCCTACGTGCTCCCCGAGACGATCGCGGGGGCAACGAAGCGCGCGGGAGCCGGGGCCGCCGGTACCTACGGACGGCGCTTCTCGCTGATCGCCGTCCTGGTCCTGCCGGACCGCTTCTTCCCCGAGGACCGGCTGAGCGCATTGCCCGAAGTGGGTGGACCTTGGGACTCGGCCCGGCTAGCCGCGTCTCCGCTTCTGAACGCGCTGACTGTGGTGGACGGCGGGGCCGCCTACGTCCTGGGCGGAACGGTGACACCTGACAGGCTCGTCGCCGTCGCTTCCAAGCTGCTCGATCAGGGCGTGGCAGTGCAGCGATGACCAGTGTTGTTTCGACACGTGCACTGACCAAGCGCTACGGCTCGGTGGCGGCCGTCGATGGAGTCGATCTCGACATCCAGGAAGGGGATCTCTTCGCGCTGCTCGGTCCCAACGGCTCGGGAAAGTCGACCACTTTCCGCATGCTGCTCGGCCTCGTCTACGCGACCTCGGGTGAGATCCAGCTCTTGGGCCACAGCATGCCGTCTGCGGCTTCCCGCACGTTGCCTCACGTGGGGTCCTTGATCGAAGGGCCGGCTTTCTACCCCCACCACTCAGGCCGGGCCAACCTCACGCTCCTCGACGCTTCGAGTGGGAACGGTCGAAGAACGCGCCGTGCTCGCGTCCGTGAAGCTCTAGAGCGCGTGCGACTCGACGCAGGTCGCCTGCCCTACAGGGCTTATTCAACCGGGATGAAACAGCGGCTGGGGCTCGCCGCTGCGCTGTTGCGGCCACGCCGCCTCCTGATACTCGACGAACCGACGAACGGCCTCGATCCCTCGGGAACCCGCGAGATGAGGGATCTACTACTCCAGCTCCAGCGTTCGGGGACGACCATTCTGGTGTCGAGCCACCTCCTCACCGAGATCGAGCTCATCTGTACGCGAGCCGCTATCCTAAGCGAGGGTCGGCTGGTGGCCCAGTCGAAGGTGCAGGACCTCCTCTCCACTTCGCAGAGCGTGATCGTCGTCACCCACGACATTGCCGACGCTATCAACGCAGTGGGGTCGATCCCCGGAGTCTCAGTACTCGAGCAGACACCGGACGGTCTGGTGTTGGATCTCAACGGCGCCGAGGCAAGCGAGGTGAACGCATCTTTGGTCTCTGCGGGAGTAGGCGTGCGCGAGTTCAGCCTGAAGCGAGAACGACTCGAGGACGTCTTCTTGCGACTCACAGGCGCTTAGTGCACCTCCCCGTCAATCCGGTCGCATTCGAACGCCCCTGCATCCCCGCTCGCGTCGTTCCTTGTCGCTCACGTACCTTCCAGGTACCTCACTCCCCGCGCCTAGCGAGCAGGGCGCAGTGACGCTCTCGATGCTGGCCGTATTTCCGGTGCGGAGCACTTAGATGTTTGCCGTTGAGCTCAAGAAGATGCTGCTTCGCCCTCGAACGTGGGTGATCATCGCTCTGCTTGCGGGGCTTCCGGTACTCGTCGCGGTCTTGCTGAGGGTCACAGGGATCGGCCCCCGGCCCGGCGAAGGCCCGGCTTTCTTGGCCCAGGTTCTCGGCAACGGAGCGCTCTTTCCCGCCGCTGCGCTCGCCCTCATACTTCCGATATTTCTTCCAATCGCCGTGAGCGTCGTTGCGGGCGAATCCATCGCCGGCGAAAACAGCCTGGGAACGCTCCGCTACCTGCTCGTCCTACCCGTGGGTAGAACCAAACTCTTGATCGCCAAGTTGATGACGGTGACGGTCTTTGTCTTCATGGCAGTGTTCATCGTTGCAGTCGTTGCCTATGTAGTCGGTGCAAGCTTGTTCGGGATCAAGCCACTGCCGGGAGTATCGGGGGCTGCGATCGCCGCCGAAGACGCAACCTGGCGCACGGTCGTAACGGTGATCTACGTCGCGGTATCCATGCTGGGCGTCGCGGCCGCAGCGTTGCTGTTCTCGACCTTCACCGACTCACCTCTTGCCGCCGTCTTCGGCGCTCTTGCGGTGCTGGTTACGTCACAGGTCCTCGATCTCCTGGAAGCGGGCCGTGCTGTGCATCCTTACCTGTTGACACATTACTGGCTCGCCTTCATCGACCTCTTCCGCTTCCCTGTGCTGTGGCGCGACGTGGTGAGAGGATTCCTGCTCCAGGGGGTTTACATTGCGCTCTTGTTGGGGGCCGCCTGGGCCAACTTCACGACCAAGGACATCACGAGTTGATCTTCGGTTTTGGAGAGACGGCGAGCTCGGGCTTAGGTCGGTGGGGTCCATAGAGGGCCGTGGCCACGAGCGGGCCGTATCTCGATCTGGCTAGCGTGCGCAGCCGCCCGCGTCCGGCGCTGAAGTCGGCTCGCCTCGCAGTGCTTCTCTCACGATTCCCAGCGCGAGCGGGTCCGTGACCAACTCGCCGTGGGCAGTGCGAGCATTTCGACATATATCCTGCACGCGAATGTTGATCGCTCCCTCGAGCTCTGCCGACTGCGGCGGGGTAACCGTCAAATCGAAGGCGGTCCAGATCGAGTAGTAGGAAGCTCCTTCCGGAGTTTCGTCTCCCGAATTCAAGTCCTGCAGGAAGGACGAGCGGGGGCCGAGTTGGGCGCATGCGCCCTTGCACACGCTGGGGTCGAACGAAGTTGCGAGCTCCGCAATCTCGGTGCCGTGATTGGGCGTCCCCAGCAGGACGACACGACGCGCCGGCTCCGCGCCGCCCAGCGCCTTGACATAGTGGCGCACGACAATCCCCCCTGCCGAGAAGCCGACCAGATCGACGGTGGAAGCATTCAGCCCCGATACCGCATCGGCAAGCGCGCGTGCAGAGCGGTCGATATCCCCAGTCCCGTTGAGCGGGAGCGTTACCGGCTCCACGGCGCGACCTTTTCTTCGTAGGAAGCTAGTCAGCGGCTGGAGTGACGAGGCATTGCCACCGTAACCCGGCACGAGCACGACCGGCACCGTCCCCGCGAGCGGTGCGCTCGAGCGGCCGGCTAATAGCGCCACTACAGCCATCACGACAATAAGCCCGGCGATTGCTGAAAAGAACACCAGGCGGCGGGGACTCGAAGGACGAAGCATGAGCCGCGAGCCTACGTCTCGGCCGCAGCCACGGGACAAGTGGTCACTGGGCTACCCTCCCACTAATCGGTGAGGGCCGGGATGAAGGCCACGAGTGGTTGCCCCTAGAGGGCCATGACGACACTGCTTCACCCGGCTCTTCCGAGGGCTCCAAAGACCGGCAACAGAGGGACGCGCCGTAGAGCGCCAGTCAGTGACCGCCCGGGACGGAGTCCTCCTCGCCGATGCAAGGTCGTATTCGCGAGGAAGGGGGGCATGTGTGTTCGTAGGCATTGACTGGGCCTCAGAGGAGCACGAGGTGTTCGTGTCCAAGGACGACGGTGGAAGAGCAGATGGATTCCGCTTCGCCCACACCCAGCAGGGCTTCGATGAGCTGGTGCGGCGCCTTGGTCGCCATGGGGAGCCCGCTGATGTGCCGGTCGCCATCGAGCGCCCAGATGGGCGCCTGGTCGACCGACTGCTCGAGGCGGGCCATCCGGTGTTCCCCGTAAAGACCAACGCCATCAAGGCGTGGCGGGAGTCAGAGGTGGTCTCCGGAGCCAAGAGCGACGCCGGCGATGCCGAGGTAATTGCCGACTATCTGCGGATCCGCAGGCACCGTTTGCGCGCTCTCGACCCCTTCAGCGACGCCACCAAGGCGCTACGGGCGGTAGTGCGTGCTCGCACCGATCTGGTCGAGCAACGGGTCGCGGCTGCAAACCAACTCACGGCCACCCTCGATGCCTTCTGGCCCGGAGCCAAGGCGATGTTCTCGGATATCACCTGCAACATCGCGCTTACGTTCTTGGAGACCTATCCCACGCCGGCAGCGGCCGCGCCACTGGGGGAGGGGCGGATGGCCGCATTTCTCAAGAAGCACGGCTACACGGGCCAACGCAGCGCAACCGAGCTCGTGGAACGCTTGCGGGCTGCTCCCGCCGGTGTCATCGCCGGGAACACGGCCTCGGCCCAAGGCGACGTGGTGCTCGCAATGGTGCGAGTGATCCGGGCCCTCAACCAATCGATCAAGGACCTCGATCGCTCCCTTAATGCCCGCCTCGACGAACACCCGGACGCCGCCATCTTCACTTCCCTGCCACGGTCGGGTCGGATCAACGCAGCCCAGATGCTCGCCGAGTGGGGTGATTCCCGGCAAGCCTATGACTCTCCCGGCGCCATCGCCGCGCTCTCAGGAGCAGCGCCGGTCACAAAGAGATCTGGAAAGCACCACGTGGTTAGCTTCCGTTGGGCGTGCAACAAGCGCCTCAGAAACGCGTTCGCGACCTTCGCCGACAACTCCCGCCATGCGAGCCCGTGGGCCGCCGACGTCTACGCCCGGGCCCGAGCCCGTGGCCACGACCATCCCCACGCGATCCGAATCCTCGCCCGCGCCTGGATCCGGATCATCTGGCGCTGCTGGATCGATCAGGTTCCTTACGACCCGACTCGGCACGGCGCAGCCCGTGCTTTCGCCGAGCGCGACCTGGCAACCGGGGCTGCCGCTTGAGGAGGGAGGTTGCACAGAGGGTGTCGTCAGATGAGCGTCATTTATCCACCACTCGGCGCGAAGAAGCCCCCTCACAGCTCCAGCGAATGGTTGCTCAGGATCGTGCAACCACCTTCTGTTACAACCACAACCTGCTCGAGTCGAACTCCTCCGTCGCCGTCGTAGACGCCCGGCTCCAGAGCCAGCGCCATGCCCGGCTCGAGCCGCGTTCGGCCCCCGGGAACAACACGCGGCTCCTCGTGCCACGACGTTCCGAGACCGTGCCCGGTGTGGTGGGGGTAGTCGAGACCGGCGCGCACGAGCTGGTCGAGGTCGCCCGCGACGACTCCGGGCCGCACGGCCTCGATCCCCCGTTCGAGCGCATCCGCGACGAGACGGTGCTTGGAGCGAGCGCTCGCCGCCGGCTCACCCACTTCTAGAGTCGCGCACGAGTCACCCCAATATCCCTGCAGTCGCGGGACGAGGTCGCAGATGACGAGGTCTCCGTCCGTCAGGACGCGCAGCCCCGGCGCTCCGCCCGTCTCGGCCGTGCGGGGTCCGCTCGCGAGGTCGGCGAGCACAGGAATTCGGCCGCCGGCGGCCTGCTCCATGGCGCCCCGGACCCGCGCCCACAACTCGATCTCGGAGATACCGGGCAGCACGTGCGCTCGCGCCTCCGCTTGTCCGACGTCACATAGCTCTACAGCCGCCTGCAACAAATCGATCTCGTCCGGGTCCTTGACCGCTCGGACCAAGCGAAGCTCTGCGGTTGCATCGACGATTCGGAGCACGGATGCCAGCGTCGTGCTCAGAAATGACGGCTCGCTTGCGAGCATGCGCCCATCGGTTGCAAGCTCGAGCGCCCGGATAGCACCTCCCACAGGATCAAGCTCTTCGACCGTGCCACCCGCATACAGGCAGGCCCGACAATCGTCAGGGATTCTGGGAGCGTCGTCTTCTGACACCACGAGTAACGGTGGCCCATCCGGAGTTACGACCGCCAGAGGAGGCAGTGCGAACGGGCTCGGCCCCGATTCGATATCAGTCTCGAAACCCGTAAGCCACGCCACGGTGCTGACATCCGCCGCGAGCACACCGTCCGCGCCGAGTCTTTGGGCCACTGCGAGTGCCCGCTCTCGGCGTGCCCTCATCGAGTCGCTAGAAGGACCTTCGTTACGGAATTCGGCTCTTCGACGAGGCGGCGGAAACCCTCGGCCCCCTCCGACAACCCCATGACCGTCAACCAGTCGAGCGGTGGAGGGGTTTCGGCCAGGAACCCGAGCGCCTCCTCGAAATCCGCCCGAGTGTAGGCATAGTGGCCCCTCACAGTGACGCCCCGGCGCACGAGGTCGGCGGCCGGCATGACTCCCTCCGCCTGGCCCAGACCCACAAGCGCCACCGTCCCCCCGGGCCGCACCCCGCCGATTGCCGCCCGCCAGGTTTGCTCCACCCCCACGGCGTCGATCGCGAAGTCGGCCTGCTCAGGCCTAACCGCGCTGGTTTCCGCGAGCACTTCGGAGGCACCAAAACGCTCGGCCAGGACCCGGCGCTCGGCAACCGGTTCGGCACACACCACCCGCGCGCCGCGCTGAGCACAGAGATAGACCGCCAGGAGCCCGATGGGACCGCCCCCCACCACCAGCACCGAGTCCCCCGCCGCAATCCCATCGACTCGCCACGCCGACAAGGAGGCGGCAAGCGGCTCCACGAGAACCGCTATCCGAGAGTCGAGTCCGTCCGGGATCGGGAGCAAAGCATCCTCTCTCACGGCCACCTGCGTGGCGAAGACACCCGGCAGATCGAGGCCGAGAAGGTGCCGCCGTTCGCACAGATTTTCCTCTTCCGCCAAGCATCGGCGACAGCGTCCGCAGGTCACTAGTGGAAACACGGTGAAGCGACCCGGGCGATCCGCCACCGACCCCACGACTTCATGTCCGAGGATGAGCGGAGGATGCCGGGGGCCCGGGTGTCCGCGATAGGGGTGCATGTCGGACCCACAGATCCCGGCAAGCTCGACCTCGAGGACGACCTCCCCCGTGGCGAGAGGGGGAGCGGGCAGATCCTCCAAATCAATCCTGGTGTCCCCGTGCCACACCAGCGCCCGCACCTAAGTGCATCCCTGTTCGCACGGGCACCGTCGCCATCCACTCATGTTGGTACTCGATAGGTTCTCACAGCTTCCTCGACCAGCTCGATGCCGAGACCCGGCGCCGTCGGAAGGGCCATGGTGCCGTCTTCGACCTCGGGCTCCGGTTGAGTCAGCTCGGCCCGAAGCGGCGACGAGAAAACCGCCGGCGACAGCATCTCGATGAAGGGCGCATTGGGACTCGCAGCCTGCCAGTGAAGTGAGGCGGCGGCCGTTATTCCCGTTTTCCAGAAGTGCGGAACGACAAGGGCTCCATAGAGCTCTGCGAGCTGGGCGATCCGTCGCAGCTCCGTTAGCCCCCCACAGCGCCCGATATCCGGTTGTAGCACGTCGACACTTCCGCGCTCGAGCCATTCTTTGCATTCATGGACCGTGGCGGCCATCTCGGCACCACCCACACGCGTTTCACAGCGCGACGCTAACTTCGCATGTCCTACGAGATCGTCGTGCTGGAGCGTCGCCTCGGCAAAGTAGAGGTTGCAGTCCTCGAGCCGATTGAGCACCCACAGCGCGGCGCGCCAGTCTCGCCATCTGTAACCGAAGTCGACCATCATGGTCGTGTCGTCGCCGAGGAGCCGCCGCCCCTCTCTGATGCAGCCGACCAGCTCATTGTCGCCAATCAGATCTCCGAAAAACACCTCCATCTTGACCGCCCGAAACCCGGCCTTGAGCGCCCTTTGCGCCAATATCGAGATCACATCCATCATCTGATCGATCGTGCGCCCTGCGACGGCTCCCGGCCATAGGGTTGCGTAAGGCGTCAGGCGCTCTCTGCGTTTGCCTCCCAAGAGCTGATACACGGGGCGCTCGAGCTGCTTGCCGGCGAGATCGTGTAGCGCCACGTCGACGGCCGAGAGCACGTGAATGCCCAGCCCCCGCCGTCCGTGCCACAGGGTCCCCTCGTAGAGTTCGTGCCACAGCGCCTCGCGCTCGAAGGGATCGCGCCCCACCAGCATCGCTCGCAGTCCCCGGCTCCAAGCATGGACATCGTTCATGAGCACGAGCCTGCTCGCGGCCTCGGCGGGAGCATCGGCTTCCCCTACTCCAGTGCGCCCTTGCTCGTCTGTCACTCGGACCACGAGAGTCTCACTCGAGCTATCGAAATCCTTAGCATCCACCCTAGCCCGCAGCGCTATGGTCTCGACATCCGTGATCGTGCTCATGGCGGAGGCGCTGTCGAGCTGCGGACGACGACCTGAGGCTTCTCTGCAACTGTGACGTCGCGTGGTTCATCCCCGGCCAGTTGAGAGACCAGCGCCTCGACCGCGGCCGCTCCCAGCTCTGCAAGCGGCATACGGATGGTAGTCAACGGGGGCCTCAGATAATCGGCAAGCGGCATGTCGTCATAAGCAATTACCGATAAGTCTGAGGGAACCTTCCTTCGTAGCTCCCAACCGGCATGAAAGACTCCGACCGCCTGGCTCAATGTGCTTGCGTAAAGTGCTGTTAGGCCGGGATGATCCAGCAACAGCGTGCGCGCCGCAGTAGCTCCTCCCTTCTCGCCAAAATCTCCCTCGGCCACCTCCGCCTGCACTGAAAGCTCTGAAGCATGCTTTCTGAATCCGACGGTTCTCCTGCGGGCTGTGTCAAGCTCGCGCGGTCCCGCCACGTGGCCGATCCGCCGGTGACCGAGCGCGACGAGATGATCGAGAGCTGTTGCGCTCGCGCTCATCTCATCCATCACGACGTTCCGACCGCTCCCAGCCACCGCTCGGTTCACAAACACGTGCGGCAGGCGCTGCAGGGAAGGAGAGTCCAGCAATGGATGATCGGGCTGTGCAGACGCGATCATCAGCCCATCGATCCTTCCGGCCTGGATCAGCCGGCTGGCGCTCTGCTCCGCTTGACCGGGCTCGACGTCCTCAACCAGGAGCACAACGAAGTCAAGCTCCAGAGCCTGCTCGAAAGCGCCGCGAATGATGCGCACGTAGACGGGGTTGGTTAGAGGTGGTACAAGAAGCCCCAGCGCGCCGGTCTTCGCCCGCTTGAGACCTCGGGCCGCAGCATGCGGCCGGTAGTTGAGCTCGCGGGCGGCCTCGATGACACGTGCCCGAGTCTCGGGCCGGACGAGAAGTGCTGGATCACCGTTCAACACACGCGATGCAATCGACTTCGAAACGCCCGCGTTGCGAGCTACGTCCTGAAGCCGGTGCCGCAACGCTGCGCCAGATCCGCTCATACGCGCCTCTCTGCAATATCCGGATGGGGCGGATAGGCAAAACAGCGCGCGGTGGCGCCTCCGTCCACGTTAACGAACGTGCCGGTCACGAAACGAGCGTCTTCCGAGAGAAGGAAGGCGATTACTGCGCCAACCTCCTCGGGCTGCCCAATACGGCCGAGAACGCTAAGGTCCCTCCACGACTGCAGCAGCATGTCGCGGTCATCTGGGTAGCCTTCGAGGAAATGTTCCGCCATCGGAGTCGAGATCGCTCCGGGGCGCACCCCGTTACAGCGGATGCCGGCGGGACCGTAGTCAACGGCAACCTGCCTGGTGAGCGCATCGATCCCGCCTTTGGAGACCTCGTATCCCAGAGCATCGGGGAAGGCAACTATGGCCTCTATCGACGACACGTTCACGATCGCCCCCGGGTAGCCGGCGGAGAGAAAACGCACACACGCCACCGAACAGCCGAGAATCGATCCCTTTAGGTTCACGGCAAGCACTCGGTCGAGAGTCGAATCGTTCAAGTCATGAGCGCGGGTTTGGGCCCAGATCCCGGCGGCATTGACCCATCCCGCGAGCGTTCCCTGCTCTGCGGCAGCATCCGCAGCGCGCTCATGAGTGGATCTGTCCACGATGTCTCCGGCCACCTTCACAAAGTTCTGCGACAGCGTTTGTCCCACGGCTTGGAGGCCAGACGCGTCCTGATCCACTCCCACCACAACAAGGTCTTCCCGAGCCAAACGCTCGGCCGTGGCTCGGCCGATACCCGATGCCGCCCCTGTGACAACCACCACAGAGCTCATTCAACCTCCGACAGGTGAGGGAGGGCGGGCGAGGTCATCAGCCGGGGTGCGGCGGCAACGAGCCGGCGTGTGTAGTCGTCTTGCGGATCGGAGAGAACCGCAGCGACGCCTCCTTGCTCTCTTATCGCTCCGCTTTCGAGTACCAGCATGCGATCGGCGATTGACGCAACCACTCCCAGATCGTGAGTAATGAACACGAGAGCCAGCCCCAGCTCGGCGCGCAGCTCGGAGAGGAGCTCGAGCACGGCCGCCTGGACCGAGACGTCCAGAGCCGATGTGATCTCGTCGCAGATGATCAGGTCCGGCTTGGCGGAGAGGGCGCGCGCTATTGCCACTCGCTGGCGCTCGCCTCCTGAAAGCTCTCCCGGGAACCTGTCTCTGAGGCCGAGCGAGAGGCGCACCATTCCCAGAAGACGGGCCGCCTCCTCGTCGGCATCCTGCGCCGATAGCTTCCTCAAGATGCTTGCCGGCCTTGCGATCGCATTTCCGACTCGATGGCGCGGGTTCAGGGACTCATTGGGATTCTGAAACACAATCTGAATTCTTCGCCTCGCCTCTCGAGTCCTCCTTGCAGCTCCAGGAGCCAACACCGCGCCTTCGAGCAAGACGCGACCAGCTCTCTGTGGATGCAGCCCCACGATGCAGCGTGCCAGGGTCGATTTCCCGCTCCCGGACTCCCCAACGATCGCCAGGCATTCTCCAGGCGCAACAGAAAAGGACACATTGCGAACCGCTTCCAATGGGGCGAGACGACTTCCATATCCTGCAGTCAGCGAATCCACCTCCAGCAGGTCGACACCGGGCGCCGAAGACTTCGTTATGAGAGGTGCCTCCCACTCAAGTGACGGCGTTCGGTGCCACTCGAAGCAGCGAACCCTATGATGGGTATCGATCTGCTCGAAAGGCGGCGCTTCCATCAGTGCCCGTGGCTCGGTCCTCTGCAAGCAGCGCGGTGCAAACGCACATCCCGGGGGCCGGTCGCCTACGCCCACACTCACACCCGGGATGCTTTGGATACGGCGCGGCCGAACCGGGTCGGGCACGGACGACAGCAACCCCCGCGTGTAGGGGTGACGAGGCCGTGCCACCAGCTCGGCCGTCGGTCCCTCTTCGACAATGCGGCCCGCATACATGACCGCAACTCGATCTGCAATGGACGACACCACCGCAAGATCGTGCGACACATAGACGATGGCGACATTCTGCTCGGAGCGAAGCCGCTGGATCTCGTTCAAGATTCGGGCCTGGGTGACCACATCGAGACCCGTCGTGGGCTCGTCCAATACGACGAGCTTCGCCCCACACACAAGCGCCGTCGCTATGGCAACTCGTTGTTGCTGGCCCCCCGACAGCTGATGCGGAAAGCGCCGCAGGAATTCCTGTTCGGCAGGAAGGTTGACTCCTCTCAATGCGGCCATGACTTTGCCCTCGGCTTTCCCGCCGGCGTCGTGAGCCCGCAACATGTCACCCACCAAGTCCCCCACGCGCAGAGATGGATTCAGCGCGGCACCGGGATCCTGTGCAACGTAGGACACAAGGCGGCCACGCAGGGAGCGCACCGATCTCTCGCCTCCTTCCGTCAAGGCAGATCCTTCGACCTCTACCGTCCCGGAACGAATGGCCACTCCTCTTCGGGTGAATCCCAGGAGCGCCAGCGCCATGGTCGTCTTGCCACTTCCGGACTCCCCAACGATCCCCACCACCTCTCCCCCTCGGAGATCGAGGTCGAGGTCCTCTACGATGGGGAGGCCCGAGTCAAGCTCCACTCGCAGGGCTCGGACAAGAAGGACGGGCTTGGTCACCGGACGAGCCTCCGGCGAGCCGTGGAGATCCCGAGATTGCGCGCTACAGCGTCGCCCACCACATTGACAGAGATGGTGAACATGGCAATCAGCGCGGCAGGGACGAGGATCACGTAAGGATTCAGAGTCAGTCCGGCGCGATTCTCGCTGATGATCAGCGCCCAATCCGCATCGGGAGGCTGCAGCCCGAGGCCGAGGAAATTAACCGAGGCAACCAGAATGATCGAGTAGGTGAACCGCAACCCGATGTCTGCCGTCACCGACCCCAGGATATTGGGGACAATTTCGCGACGAACAACCGCTGTAGCCCGTTCGCCGCGAGCGACTGCTGCCTCCACGAAGCCCCTGACCGATTGTTCGAGCGTCGCAGCGCGCACAATCCGCGCCACCAGGGGCATCTGCACCAACGCAACTCCGATCACGAGTACCGTCTTGCTTGATCCGGCGCCCGTCACGAGCACCAGGAGAAAGAGCAGGGCGGGGAACGAAAGCATCACATCGCTTACACGCATCAACAGCGGATCCAGCAGCGAGCGACTGTAGCCCGCGGCGAGTCCCACCGCCATCCCACCCGCGTAGGCGAGAACTGTGGCAATTCCCGCCAGACCGAGGACGCTGCGGCCGCCCCACAGCGTTCGAGACAGCACGTCGCGGCCCAGAAAGTCAGTTCCAAACGGCGCTCCCTCGGTGGGACGGGTAAGCGGTACACCTATCGGCTCGTCCAGAGGATGAGGCGCGAGCAGGGGGCCGAAAACCGCAACTGCGACGATAGCCACGAGGATCACGAAGCCGATCCAGGCACTCGGCGTGAGATTTCCAAAAAAGCGCCTCACCGCTGCGTCCTCAGCCTGGGTACCAACAGCACCACGAGGAGGTCTGCGGCGATGTTGAGCCCGACATAGAACGCCGCGATGAGCAGTGCCACAGACTGTACCTCGCGTACGTCCCGGATAGCCACCGCATCCACGAGCTCTTTGCCGAGGCCCGGATAATTGAAGAGATACTCGGTAACAACGATCCCCCCCACCAAGTACTGGATGTTCTGAGCCAGCACCTGAACGCTGGGAGCTAGCGCATTGCGCAGCGCGTAACGAGTTACGACCATGCGTTCGCGAAAGCCGTTCAGCCTTGCCATGGTCACGTACTCGGCATTGAGAGCTTCGACCATCCCTGCCCGCACCATTCGGATCGAGGCAGCCAGGGAGGCACCGAGCAGCGTCAACACCGGCAGCACAAGCACATCCGGCTGAGTCAGAGGGTTTGTGTCGGGAGCGATGAGGGACACGGGGGGAAGAAGGTCCAGCCACGAGAAGAAGACCAAGATGAGCAGCGACCCGATGATGAACTCCGGCAAGGAGATGATCGCAAGAGAACTGATGGAAATCGCGTGATCGAGGGCACGCCCGGCTCGTACTGCGGCGACGATTCCGAGCAGGAGGGACAGGGGAATCATGAGAGCGGCAGTGATCCCGGCCAGTGCGAAGGAGTTGGCAATCTTGCCCGAGATCTCTTCCCAGATCGGGGAAACGCCTCCGGCTGCGAACCCCGCGGCAGAATTCCCCAGGTCCCCAGTCAGAACCCCGCCCAGCCAGTCCAGATAGCGTTCTGGAGCGGGGCGATCGAGACCCATGAGCGCGCGCATCTCCTCAACCTGTGCCGGAGTTGCGTTGCGGCCCAGCACCGCTCCGGCAGCGTCGCCCGGCAGCACTTCCGTTCCCACGAAGACCAGAATCGAGACGATCAGTAGAGTGGCGATGGCCGCCGCAAGCCTTCGAGCTACGAACAAGAGCACCGGGTGCTCGCGGCGTTCCCTTAGCAAGTGGAGACCGGGCGTGGCGAGGTCACTCGTGCTGCTCATCGTGCCAGCCACCCGCCATCAACCGCCAGCACGTGTCCGTGAACATAGGCGGCGCCCGGAGATGCCAACCACGCTACGGCAGCGGCTATTTCCTCGTTCGCAGCCCAGCGACCCGCTGGGACTCGGGCCGTTATATCCACGTAGCGCTGAGGATCGTCGCGCAAGGGCTTGGTGAGCTCGTTCGCGACATAGCCTGGGGCTACCGCGTTCACTCGGATTCCTAAAGGCGCCCACTCGTTTGCCAACGCACGGGTGAGTTGCGCGACCCCGCCCTTGCTGGCCGCATAGGCACAAACGTTGATACCACCCTGAAAGGAAAGCACTGAAGCGATATGCACAATGCGGCCCCCGGAATCGCCTGCGACAAAACGACGCGCCGCGGCCTGCGATACGGCAAAGACTCCGGTCAAATTGACATCGATGGTTCGTTTGAAGTCATCGATTCGCAGCTCGAGGGCAGGTCCTCGCACCGTCATTCCTGCGTTCGCCACCGCGATATCGAGACGACCCAGCGCTTCGTCGACCTCGTACACGGCCTTCATTGCGGCGTCACAGTCGCCCATGTCGGCCCGCACCACGTGTGCGCGCCGGCTCAACCCTTCGATCTCCGCTTGTGTGTCCTCTGCGTCCCCTCGCTGCACGAGCCCAACATCCGCGCCCAACCTCGCTAGCTCGATCGCCACAGCAGCCCCGATCCCGCGACTGGCTCCGGTAACCACGGCGACCTCTCCCAGCAAAGGCTCGTCGGCCGTGGGCGCGGCCTTTGTCACCCGAGCTGCACGTCGCGGTAGTTCCAGCCGCCGAGGTTGAAGAAGGAGCTCGGCTTGAGGCCCTTTACCTGCGTCGAGGCGCCGTCCACGAGCTGCTGGTTCGACCACACTATGTAGCCGCCCTCATCGTACTGAATTTGCTGGATACGTCTCCACAGCTCGGTGGCGGTGCTCTCGTCGGGAGAACCCTGGGCTTCTCGAATGAGCTTATCGAAGGATGGCTCGCGCCAGTGAGTCTCATTCCAGACGGCATCAGAGAGCAGGGATTGCTCGTACCAGATCGGAAGTGATGAAAACGTCCAGAAGGACTGCGCGAAGTCCAGTTTGGTGTAGAGCAGCGAGGTGTCGAAGTAGGCGCTGGCGGACTCTTTCTTCACATCAATGGTTACGCCCGCTTCCTTTGCCTGCTGAGCAAAGAGCGTCGCGGCTTCGACGAAGCCGGGGACGATGTCAGATGTATGAAGGGTGACCTCGAGGTTCTCGGCCCCCGCTTGCTTCAATAGAGAACGAGCCTGTTCGAGGTCCTGCTCGCGCACGGGCAAATCCTCCGCGAAGAAGGGCAACCCCTTTCCGGCGAGATCGTTGCCGGCCGTGCCGAAGCCGAAAAGAGCGCCGTCAATAAGGGCTTGGCGATCGGGAATGAGGCGAAAGGCTTGCCGAACGCGCTCGTCGTCGAAGGGGGCGATATCGACCGCCATGATGAAGACCTGAATGGCCGGGCTGTCCGCCGCCAGCACTTGAATCTCGCCGCGTTGCTGCTGGTCCTTGGCTTGAGCGAAGGGGAGCTGGCTCATCATGTCGATCTCCCCAGACAGCAGCGCGTTCAGTCGGGCGGCATTGTCGTCGATCGAGATGTCCTCCCATTCGTCGACGTAGGGCTTGCCCTCCTCCCAGTAGTTGGGATTGCGCTTGCACAGACTCCGTTCTCCGGTGGAGAAGGACTCGAAAACGAAAGGTCCGGTTCCGACGGGCTTGGAGAAGTCCTTTGCCCCGTCCTGGACGATTACCGTGTTCTGCTGAACGAAGGAGTCGAACAAACGCGCGTTCGGAGCCTTGAGCGGGATCCTAAGAGTCAGGTCGTTGAGCTTCTTGACATCTCCCAACTTGACGTTGGTAACGCTCGAATGTGAGATGTGTTTGGCGTCGTTCATCTCCTGCAGGGTGTAGATGACGTCATCCGCGGTGAACGGCTTGCCATCGTGCCATGTGACATCGGGACGCAGCTTTACTTCCCAAACAGTTGAGTCGTTATTCGGGTTCCATTCCAGGGCCAGGCCGGGTTCGATCTCGAGTGTGGGCGACACCCTGCTCAAGGGATCGAACAGGTTGTAATAGCGCGAAGCATCGATAAACGATGAGCCTCGGGCCGGGTTGAACGACTCGCCCTTCCCGGCGCCGACGTGTCCCACTCGCAGGCGACCCCCCCGGCTGCTTCCGCCTCCTGACTGGGAGTCGCCCCCAGCCGAACCGCCGTCACTCCCACCGTCCCCTCCGCAAGCTGCCAGAAGGCCCGAAGAACCAAACGCCAGACCGGCTGCAGCCATGCCCTGGAGTAACCGCCTTCTGGAGAGATGCGTGTCCGAAAGATCGCCGCTCGCGTGCTCTCGTCTGCCCCCGTCGGGGTCGCTCGACGCCATATCTACCCCCTGATTAGGAAACCGGTTCCATGGCGGTTATCCCACCCCCCGCCCGAGATGTCAAGATCAGCAGCTCCATGCCAATCGAAACCACGGCGGCTGTGCTGCGCGCGTTCGGCCGGCCTCTAGCGATCGAACCCGTCACGCTGCGAGATCCCGGCCCGGGTGAGGTGCTCGTGCGCATGGTGGCGGCGGGTGTCTGCCACAGCGACGTGGGCCAGGCCGACGGGGAATGGGAGTTCCCCCTGCCGGCCGTTCTAGGGCATGAGGGGGCCGCTCTGATCGAGGCCCTGGGTCCGGGCGTCGCAGGCCTCGAGGCCGGACAAGCCGTTGTTCTGAGCTTGGCCCCCGGGTGTGGCGCCTGTGCCCACTGTGTGACGGGGCGGCCCATTCGCTGCCAGAGGGCTCTGCGGGCGATGACAAACGGGGAGCTCGTCACAGGCGCCTCGCCTCTGCGAGGCGCAGGAGGACCGATCGCCGCCTACTCGCTGCTCGCCTGCTTCGCCGGCCACGCCGTGGTCGCGGCGCAGAGTGCGGTCCCGCTGCCGCCGGGCGTTCCCGCGGAGATCGCCGCCCTTATTGGATGTGCGGTTCTCACCGGCTTCGGCGCAGCGGTGGAAACCCTCCACGTCGCCGCAGGGACTCGCGGCGCGGTAATCGGCTTGGGGGGAGTCGGCATGAGCGCGCTCCAAGCGGCCCTTGTTTGTGGAGCAGAGGTGGCCGGCTTCGACCCTCAATCGGAGCGTCGCAGCCGGGCGGAGGCCTTGGGGGCAGGCACCGCCATTGATCCGGACTCAGAGGGGGTCGAGGACCTCATCAAAAAGGCGCCGGAGGAGGGCTTCGACTGGAGCATAGTGACCGTGGGGAACGCCCCTGCAATGCGAATGGGTATCGATCTCACTCGCCCCGGAGGCAAGATCGCCATTGTCGGTCTCATGCCCGAGAACGTGCCCGTGCCTGTCGACTTCCTAGATCTCGTCACCTACGAGAAGGTCATCCTCGGCTCGGCATACGGCTCGGTCTCTCCAGAGGTCCTGATCCCGCGCATCGTCAGCCTCTATCTAAGTGGAGCGTTGCCTCTCGGCGAGCTCGTATCGGCTCGCTTCAAACTCGATCAGATCAACGAGGCCTTTGCCGCTTCACGAGAAGCCCGCGGTATTCGAGCTGTGCTCGACATCTCGAGCGCCGGCCCTTCTAATCTCGCCATTACTTCTGACTTACCGGCGTACCACCCGGGTCCCTGACTCATCACACGGAATCGATCCCTGTGGCCCCAGTCGCTCACTCTCACTTTCCATCACGGTCAGAGTGGAGCGCATCGCACTGGGCTTTATGCCTCCCGACGCAGTCTCGTACGGACGGTCCAGGTATCGAACCAGGAGTAAACCCGAGACCACCATTACCGTGACTGCGGCCATCATCAACGCCTGTACTAGCCATCGTTCCCCACGATCGGCGAAGAAGCAGACGTAGATGAGGAGCAGCAAACCACCCAGAATCAGAGCGGCCCAGACGATCGCCGGGACGTAGGGAAAGGCTTCCGCAAGTCGGCCCCGGCGGCCCTCACGGCGCTCGGCCGCCCGGTCGAACCATTGCTCGTAAGCAATCCCTTGCTTGTCGTTGCGAATCTCGATTCCCTCGATCGTGCGCTCCAGCCAGACTACCCAATCCTGCACGATCGGACTCTCCCGTTGCTCTTGCATGGCTGTCCACTCGTGATAATCACGGATCGCGCGTAGCAGACGAGTTGACCGTGCAGTTGAACGCGCGGCCTATCGGGAAACAGTTGCACGACTCGGAAGAGCTCGGTCGTGGCGACGGCTTCGATCGAGGCGCTCTCGCGCGCTCTGTCGTAGCTCTCGAACGAAAGGAAGATCACGAAGGCCAGGAAGACGGCGAAGCCCGTTCCCGTCACGCCAAAGATGCCGGCAGCTCGATCCGAGTCCGTGAAGAAACCCCCCACCGGCGCACGCCGCCGCACCAGAAGCATCGCAGCCACGGTCGTCGCAACGGACACGATGACAATGAGGAACATGGCTATGAGGGTCACGTCACAGGTTGCCGCACACGGGTTCGGGTCGGATCGGGTAACGTGCGATCAACGGTAGATCTTCTCCCCGCGGTTGAGCATCGCCACGAACTTCTCGATCCGCCGGAGCCTCGTTTCGGGCCTCTTTGCGTCCTGAATCCGGTGCAGGATAGCGTACCTGTTCGTGGCGTCGAGACCCTCGAAGAACCTACGGGCCCTGTCGTTCTTCTCGAGCTCAACCCTCAAGTCGTCGGGAACCGTCGCCTGGCTCGGGGGGTCGTAGGCAGCTTCCCAGCGCCCGTCCGCCCTTGCTCGTTCGACTTCACTCATCCCGGATGCCTTCATCGCGCCACTCTCGATAAGCCTTTCGGCCTTGTCACGATTGATCTTTGACCACTTGCTGCGTGCCCGGCGGGGAGTGAACCGCTGAAGGTAATAGTCGTCGTCGAACCTCCTGGCCTGGCCGTCGATCCATCCGTAACACAAAGCAACCTCGACCGCCTCTGCATAGGTCACGGAATCGATACCCGATCCTTTCTTGGCCAACTTCACCCACAACCCCTCTGAGACCATGCCCTGTTGCGAGAGCCACGCCTCCCACGCCTCTTGCGAAGGGAACAGGACGACCGGAAGGTCTTCGTGGCCGCTCATGGCTCCGCCCGCCCCTGCTCGCGGTCGTGGTCCACTCTGGAGAGGTCCCACCGCGTCGGTGAATTAGCAAACTCCTTCTCGTTCAGGGCGAAGGCGCAGCGAGACCGAACTCGAAAAGTGGCGTTCACGGCTGGGTCCAAGAAATCCATCACCATGCCGGCGTCGTACTTCTCGTTCATGAGCTCGAGGAAGGCCGATAGACTCTGCGTGTCCGTGACGAGCGAGGCGCTGCCCTCGACCACGACGGGTTCAACGGCATTGTCTGTGGTGATCACGCAACGAGGATCCGATCTTAGGTTGCGGGACTTGCGCGAGGCCCCGCCGCTGCTGAACCATAGAGCCCACGCCTCCCAGATTCCCCAGACAGGCATTGCGTGCGGGCGGCCGTCCGGCCACACCGTGGAAACCCAGTAGTTGTGCGACGACATCAGTCGTTCCTCCGCCCACTTCCAGGAAAGAAGACCGGTCCCCTCATCGGATCGTGCAATGCCGTATCCGGGCATGTATGGGCGACGAGCGCGTGGTTCTGTCATTGCCCTATACTGACCACTATCATTCGATAGACACCCGAATATGCTCCGGCTGCTCCAAAAGAGTGCAGGCCGTTGTCGAATCCGTCTTCGCAAAGTCAAGGCTAACGTGTGAGTCGCCAACTCGCATGTCGTCTAGGCGCAGATGGTCCGTGACGTCAGGCAAGGCCGGCTCTTGGACCGTGAGGAGCTCGGCAGGTGCTTCTGCTGAGATACCCAACAGGGCCTGCAAGATCAGGAAAGGCGCTGCCGCCGCCCATGCCTGGGGACTGCATGCAACAGGATATTGGACATAGGCTCTGCCCTCCTCCCTGTCGAAGCCGCAGAATAGCTCCGGCAAACGTGAGTCGGGGGACTCGAGAGCTGCTTCGAAGAGCGCCGTGGCGACTGTCTGGGTCTCCTTAGGCAGCCCGCAACGCTTGAAACCTGCGGCAATGATGGCGTTGTCGTGCGGCCAGACCGAGCCGTTGTGGTAACTCATGGGGTTGTAGGCCGGAGACCGGCTCGACAGGGTCCGTACTCCCCACCCCGAGAACATTTCCCGGTCCAAGAGCCGGTGCGCCACGCTCTGGACTCTATCTGCATCCACTATTCCGCAGTAGAGGCAATGCCCGGGATTCGAGGTTATGCTCCGGACCTGACGCTTTCTTCCGTCGAGCGCCAGTGCAAAGGTGTCCTCTTCCGGCATCCAGAAGACCTCATTGAAGGCCTCTCTAAGCTCTCCGGCTTCGGCCTCCAAGGAAGCAGCGCGTCCTGGGCGGCCCAGCGCCCGGTAGAGGTCGGCCATGCCGCGCTTGGCCATGTACACATAGCCTTGAACCTCCACCAAGGCGATCGACCCTTCGGCTGGGGAGCCGTCAGCATGCATGATCGATTGCTGCGAATCCTTCCAGCCGTGATTTTGGAGGCCCGAAGGCGACCGGCTCAGGTACTCGACAAATCCGTCGCCGTCTCGATCCCCGTAAACGTCTATCCACTGAAGCGCGGCGTCGAGCGCCGGCTCGAGCTCCTTCATCGTGTCGCGATCAGCGGTCCAGCGCCAATATGCAGAAGCAAGCATCAGGAAAAGGGGCGTCGCATCCACCGTTCCGTAGTAGGGGGAATGAGGAATGGTCCCACTATGCGCCAACTCACCGTGGCGAAGCTCGTGCAGGATCTTGCCCGGCTCGGCGTCTCTGTAAGGGTCATCGGTCTGCGCCTGCATTCGAGCGAGATGAACAAGGCTCTGGCGGGCCGGCTCAGGAGTTAAAACGAGCATCTCCAAACTGGTCAGGAGCGCATCGCGGCCGAACGAGGCCACGTACCAGGGAATCCCCGCAGCGATTATCTCGCCGTCCCCGATCGGAGTAATGAGAGCTCCCACATCGTTCACTCCCGTAGCCAGGATGCTCTGGAGTCCAGCCGAACCACGATCTATCCTCGTGCACGAGCTCAACCACTCTCTTGACTTCGAGGCAACGACCTCTCGAGCGCTCTGATACGAGTGATGCTGTGCGCGTTCCCCCTCGAGCGACGGCTCCACCGTGAACTCTGCTTCGATGCTCTGGAGAGGCTCGAGCTCAACCGCCCACCTCAATCGAGCCCCATCGACCGAATCCTTCCCGGCCCTCCCCGGGGGGATGACCTCAACGATCGTCTCACGCCGAATCTTATCTTCGCCGAAGTAGATAAAGCTGATCTCGTTCGCGCTGCTGTTGTAAGCGTGTGTTGGTGCCCGCAAGCCACGCTCGTATGCTCCCCGAACTTCGAACATGTCGGCGAAATCCGCCTCGAGCTTGATCTCCATCTCTGTGATCACCCGCGTGCCGCTGTGATTCTTGATCAGAATTCGCTGGTACAGACGGTCTCCTAGAAGAATCATTCGGCGGATGGAAAGGACCATCGGAAGGGGCGAGCCGCCGTCCTCATTGACTGCGGCGTTGGCCAGATTCACAACGGCCTCGTAGGGAGACTGGGTCATCGTCGACAGCAACGCCGGCGAGCAGCCGCCGATGGTGAGACTCAGCTCCGATAGATAGCGAGTATCGCTCGAATAGAAGCCTTCTCCCGACCCTGGGGATGCTCGAATGTCGCCGTCTCGCCGCGCACAAATGAACAGTCCCCCCTCCTTCAATACAAGGAGATCCCCGATACCAGCCCCAACCGACATAATCGGGCATTGTATGGTTAGCCGGGCTCGCAGCAAGCGACCCCGAGGCACCCACGTACCGGGGGGGGAGGTGAGGACGATACCGGATCTGTTGGTTTCTGACAGGTTGATCGTGAACCAGAAGGCCAAGATAGTTGAGGTCACCAACCAGTACCTCATACGCGACGATCAGGGAGAAGAGCTCGGCTACATGCAGCAGGAAGGCCAGAGCACCTTCCGTAAGGTCCTCCGCTTCGCCACCGATGTGGACCAGTTCCTCACTCACCGCCTGGCGCTCTACGACACGAGTGGCAGCAAGCTTCTGCAGATCGTCCGGCCTGCCAAGATCTTCAAATCCAAGTTCAGCGTCGAGGATGGCAACGGAAACAAGTTGGGGGCCATCGCCCAGCGAAACGTCTTCGGCAAGATCGGCTTCGACCTACTCGACACCGGCGGGCGAGAGCTGGGGAGGATTCAGGCCGAGAACTGGCGAGCCTGGGATTTGCGATCGTCGATGCAGCTTGGTAATGAAATCGGGCGGATCGACAAGAAGTTCGTCGGAGTTCTCAAGGCCGTGTTTACTCCGGCAGACAACTACATTGTCGACATCGATCCCGGACTCACCGGGGAGCTTCGCTTGCTGACGATCGCAGCGGCGATCGCCGTGGACACAGCCCTGAAACAAGACGCGCGCGGCTTCAGCGTTACTGACGTCTTCGAGTGAGGAGCTCGACCAGCCGAAGGTGTTCTTGTGATGTTGACCTACGTTGTGGCATGACGCTGCAGCCAGAGCTCGAGCAGCGGATCAGTTAGCACAAACCTGTCGTCGCGTCTGATCACATCCGCGCGGTCGCTTAGGGATTGCAGCGCGTACCTCACGCTGGACTTCTTGATCCCGACCCCCGCCTGAGCCGCCCGGCTGTAGGGCCCGCCCGGAGAAGTCGCCAGGGCGAGCGCGACTCGGCGCTCGTTCGTAGGCCATGCCCGCCAGGTGGCACCCAGGTAGCCGGCGGCGTGACCAAGGGCGACGTCCCGCGCCTCTACCCATTGGACTTCGTCCGCAATGGTGCCGGGGGCAGTCTCATCCCACAGGAAGTGGGCCAGCATCATGCAGCGCTGGGGATGGCCGCGCGAGAACTCCAGCATCGCCGCCAGGGCGTCTCCGGGATCGCGATCGCTGCGCCGAAACCGCTCCGCCACGTAGTCGCCGACCTCCGACAACGGAAGCGGCTCAAGAGATCTGGGGACGGCCTGCTCGAGGAGTGGACGGCGGGGGTCGGAGAACAGCCGTTCCATCGTCGCGGGCGCGGAGCCGGCGAAAGCATAGGACGCAGCCTCCCCGTGATGCTGGATCACGCTTCGAATTTGGCCATCCGCCCCGTCTACGGCCAGGATGTCCTGGATCTCGTCGAAGACGACCAGACTGCGCGTTCCGGTGCGTTGATGCAACTCCCGGGGGAGATCGAGCAGACGTAATAGCACTGCTTCCACATTCGCGTTGGAACTGCGCTGCAGTGTGGCGCTGAACCCAGGCCCTCCCAGCGAGAGCCCGATGTTCCAGGCACTGAAGAGCCGGTCCACGCGCGTCCTGAGCGATCCCTTGAGCCGCCGTGCGTAGGCACGCTCGATCCGGACCACGATCCCACCAAGGCTCAACACGTCCTCGAGATCCACCAGCGCAGTTGCCATCCCCGCGGCCTCGGCATCGTCCAGCACCCGTCGTAGCAGAGTGGTCTTTCCATAGCGGCGAGGGCCCACGAGCCGCACCCGGTGCCCTGCCCGGGCCAGGGTCAGGAGGTCATCGGCCTCGGCCCGTCGGCCGATCATCTCCTCCGGCGGCAGGGGGCCGGAGAAGTGGAAGGGATTCGGGTGAGTAGGCATAGGCGAACTATACCCTTAGGGGGTGTCAGACTAGCCCGAAGGCCCGGGCTCCCAGGAGACCTCCACTACGTAACCGTCCGGATCGAGGCACTTGACGCTGACATAGTCGGGCTCGTCCCACTCCTCGACGATAGCAATACCATCCGCCATAACTCGATCCCGGAAGCTGCGGACATCCTCAGGAGTGGGCAATCCCATCCCGAAGTGAAAGAACCGCGGCATCCGGACCGGCTCGTCACTCGGCCCCAGAGCAAGAGCAAAACCCTCGGAGTTGTAGAGCATGAGGACTCCGTCCGAATACTCCCTTGGAGGAGCATCGAAACCCAAGTAAGTCGCATAGAACCGCTGCGACCGTCCCTGATCGCTTACCGCAAGGGCAAGATGGTCCACGCACTCACTCTAGCGATCTTTTCGCCAGAACCCGCGCTGACCACGGGTTACGGCGAAAAAGTCGGCTCGGCCCTCCCTAGTTGCCAGGTTTCAGCCCGCCACTCGTTGTTGGGCCTCCCACGCCGCCCGGGCCTCGTCGGTCGTCGGGTCGAAGTCGGCTTTGATCCGGGAGAGTAGCTCCTGGAGATCGTTTCATAGCTGATGGGGTGATGGACGCCCCCCGAACCAGTAGCCGACGTAACCTTGTCCATCAGGAGACCCGGGGCCACCACGAGCGGATGCGGCACGGTCGCGTCGTGATGCGTGTCTGTGTACTCATTGATGTCGAGAGCGCGCTGCACCTCGAGGTTCTCGTCCGCGAGAAAGGTCCAGTGTGCGCCTGTGGAGATGCGCAGCTTGTTCGTGTCGTGCAGGTTGTTCGGCACGACTGTAACCAACTGCGTGAACGCGACCGCGCACAACTCGTGGAACTCCAACATTGCTCTCTGGTGCATTCGCTCGCGCGGGCATGCTCTCCCCTGCCCAGCATGAGCACCATCACGTCATCGCCCTGAAGTTCCGATAGCCTGTGCATGGTGCCCGCCGTCGTCGCGGAGTGCAAAGTCGGGCAGCGTAGCGCCCGGAATTAGGCCCTTGCTCATGATCTTCCCTTTCCTCAGGCCGGGCGGATGCCCGGGATACCAAGCCGGATGCGGTAGATGCTCGTGAGAGCCGCGATGTAGAGCGTGCGTCCATCCTCGTCGCCCCAAGCGAGGTTGTGCGGGGCCTCGGGAAGGCGCAACGTCCCGAGATGGCTGCCTTCCGCCGACAGGATCCAGATGCCGCCGGGACCACAAACGTAGAGATTACCTTCCTGGTCTACCTTGATCCCGTCGATCGCATCCTCGCCCGGCGCGCCCGTCATGTCGAAGAACACCGCGCCGTTCGAGAGTGCGCCTTGGGCCAAGATGTCGTATCGCATCACGATCTTGCGCTCTGGGTCCCAATTGCCCACGTACAGGTAGCGCTCGTCCGGCGAAAGGGCGATCCCGTTGGGCCCGGAGAG
>JACDAL010000056.1 GCA_013695465.1 Actinomycetota bacterium
AAGAGGGTGACCCTCGAGCTGGGAGGCAAGTCTGCGAACGTGGTCTTCGCCGATTGTGATCTCGAGAAGGCGGCAGCGGCGGCTCCCTCCGCGGTTTTCGCCAACTCGGGACAGGACTGCTGTGCTCGCTCCCGAATCCTGGTTGAGCGTCGCGTCCTCGATCGCTTCATGAGCTTGCTCGAACGAGCGGTGAGCGCTCTGCGCGTGGGCGACCCACTGGACGAAAAAACTGAGATGGGGCCGTTGATCTCCTCATCTCACCGGGAGACGGTGGCGTCCTTCGTTCCCACAGACGCCCCCGTGGCGATCCAGGGCGAGGTGCCTCAGGGGCCGGGCTACTGGTTTCCCCCGACGGTGCTGTGCCCCGTCGGTCCCAATGATCGAGCCGTTCGCGACGAGATCTTCGGGCCGGTCGCCGTGGTTCTGCCGTTCGAGGACGAGGCCGAGGCGGTGCGACTCGCCAACGACACCATCTACGGGCTGTCGGGCTCGATCTGGACGCGCGACGTCGCCAGGGCTCTGCGCATAGCTCGGGCCATAGACACGGGAAATCTCTCGGTCAACTCCAACTCCTCGGTGCGCGTCTCCACTCCGTTCGGTGGCTTCAAGCAATCTGGGTACGGGCGAGAGCTCGGCCCCCACGCTACCGACGCATATTCGGAGCTGAAGACCGTCTTCATATCCACCGAGCAGGACTGAGCACACAAGAACCACTCATGGAAGCTCGCTACGACTTCGTCATCGTCGGCGGCGGATCGGCCGGCAGCGCTCTGGCCAACCGGCTGAGCTCCGATCCCTCCAACCGCGTGCTGGTGCTGGAGGCGGGCAGGACCGACTACGCCTGGGACCCGCTCATCCATATGCCGGCTGCACTCACCATGCCCATCGGCAACCGCTTCTACGACTGGAAGTACGAGTCGGAACCCGAACCTCACATGCACGGACGACGCGTCTATCACGCTCGGGGCAAGGTACTCGGAGGCTCCAGCAGTATCAACGGCATGATCTTTCAACGGGGCAACCCGCTCGACTACGAGCGCTGGACGCTGGCTCCCGGAATGAGTGGGTGGAGCTATGCACATTGTCTCCCCTATTTCAAACGCATGGAGACGTGTCTCGCAGCGGAGCTCGACGACCCTTGGCGCGGCCACGCCGGTCCCCTCGTGCTGGAGCGCGGACCGGCGACCAATCCCCTGTTCGGGGCCTTCTTCGAGGCGGCACAACAGGCCGGCTACAGACTGACCGACGACGTCAACGGCTACCGGCAAGAGGGCTTTGCGCGCTTCGACAGAAACCTCGTGCGAGGACGGCGTCTCAGCGCCGCTCGGGCCTACCTGCATCCGGTCCTCGACCGAGCAAACCTGGCCCTAAAGACGCACGCGCTCGTGACTCGCATCCGCTTCGAAGGCAACCGAGCGGTAGGTGTCGAGTATCGCCGCGGGCGAGGGTCCTCGAAGCTCGTGCACACAGGTGAAGTGATCCTCTGTGGCGGGGCCATCAACTCCCCGCAAACCCTGCAACTGTCGGGCATCGGGAACGCCGCCGATCTCCAGAGAATCGGCCTGGAGGTCAAACAACACCTGCCCGGTGTGGGGGAGAACCTCCAGGACCACCTCGAGGTCTACGTGCAATACGCCTGCAAACAGCCCGTTTCCATGGCGCCGTACCTGCAGAAGTGGCGGCGGCCGTGGATCGGCGCCCAGTGGCTCTTCCTGCGAGCCGGCCCGGGCGCCACCAACCATTTCGAGGCGGGCGGCTTCGTTCGCAGCAACGAGGACGTGGACCGACCCAATCTGATGTTTCACTTCCTGCCGGTCGCGGTCCGCTACGACGGATCGGCCCCGGCCGGAGGTCACGGCTACCAAGTTCACATCGGGCCGATGTTCTCGGACGCGCGCGGCACGGTGAAGATCAAGAGCTCGGATCCGCGCACTCACCCCGCGCTGAGATTCAACTACCTCTCCACCGAGCTGGACCGGCGCGAATGGGTTGAGGCGATTGCAATCGCCCGGCGCATCCTCTCCCGGCCCGCCCTCGACCCCTTTAATGCTGGAGAGCTGTCACCCGGGCCAAGCGTCGAAAGCGACCAGGAGGTCCTCGAGTGGGTGGCCGACCAGGCGGAGACCGCTCTGCACCCCTCGTGCACGTGCAAGATGGGGATAGACGACTTGGCGGTCGTGGATCCGCAGACGATGAAGGTGCACGGAATCGAGGGGCTACGCGTTGTCGACGCCTCGGTGATGCCGTATGTGCCGAACGGCAATATCTATGCCCCCGTGATGATGATCGCCGAGAAGGCCGCCGACCTCATTTTGGAGAGGTCCCCTCTCCCGCCCGAGCGGACCGAGTTCTACCGCCACCAAGCCTGATACCGGTGCCCGGGCCTAGGCCCCCTCTTGCTTCTCCTCCAGCTCGTCCTTCAGGTCCTCGATCGTCTCGTTGCCGGAGAAGCTGTCGTGCTCACCACCGGTAGCGGCCTTGGCCTTGGGCCCGGAAGCACCCCCTGAGACGTCGTGGTCGCCGAGGGCCCCCAGTTCCACCTCTACCCCGCAGTGGGGGCACGTGACGAGCCCGCTGACGGGCGTCGCTGCGTGCTGGCCGAGTTCCTGGGGCACCTCTCTCCCACAGTTCGGACAATTGACCTCAGACATCGCTGCTCCTGACCGCAGCCGGCTACATCGGGCTGGTGGCGAGCCGCCGCCGCGGCAAGCAGGTGAGGGACTCGCTCGAGGGGGCGGGAGTTCCTGCCGAGGAACTCGCCCGGTTAATAACACCGGTCGGA
This sequence comes from Actinomycetota bacterium, assembly GCA_013695465.1. Lineage (GTDB taxonomy): Bacteria > Actinomycetota > CADDZG01 > CADDZG01 > WHSQ01 > JACDAL01. The sequence goes on from JACDAL010000056.1 coordinate 2,783, forward strand.
GTGGATCTCGGGCCCTGTAGCCAGGAAGAGATCGGTATCGCCGTCCTGGCCGACCTGGTGGCGCACAAGAACCGGCTGCGGGACGAGTCCTCGGGAGGGATCTGCGCCTCGGCCGAGGCGGTCGACCCCGTCTGCGGGATGAGCGTGTCGGTGACTGCGACGGCACCGTCGGCCGAGCTCGACGGCATCACCCATTTCTTCTGCGGTCCCGGCTGCAGAGACTCTTTCCTCATGGAGCCCAGCACGCAGGAGTCCCGGGCGAGGTAGACCTGCCCACCACAGTAGCCATTATCTACACATCGTTGAAGGCGGGATTGGGGCGGTCGCGCAGCGTAGCCGTCCGGCATCGGAAACAGCAGCTTGTGTGAACTTCAGGAAGTTTTTTCCCGTACGGTACTTGTATACGTCATACAGGGACGCCTAGCATGTGTGGAGTTGGGACGGTAGGGCGGGTTGCACCGCTCTAGGGGAACTCATGGGACGTGACGTGGCGGACACCCTCGTAATGCTTGGTTCAGGTTGCAGACCTTCCGGTCGGGGCACTTTGTTCGCGCCAAAATCGCGCTCTTCTGCTCAACCCTGACCCCCAACCCTTGTAGCTGTGGCCGTGCTTGTGGACGAAGAAAGGGAGAAGCCATGACTGAGGGAGGTATCTGCCCATGATGCGTTGGATCGTGGGGTCGAGCTTGCGGGCCCGACGCCTAATTTTGGCCTTGGCGGCCGGTGCATTGATCTTGGGCTTCACCCAGCTGCCCAATATGGCGGTGGACGTGCTCCCCGAGTTCACTCCCCCGACGGTTGAGGTGCAGACCGAGGCCCTGGGGCTCTCGGCGACCGAGGTCGAACAGCTAATCACGGTTCCATTGGAGCAAGACCTTCTGAACGGGGTGGCATGGCTCGACACCATCCGCTCACAGTCGATCAACGGGCTGAGCTACATTCAGCTCGTTTTCGAACCGGGGACCGATGTCCTCAGAGCCCGGCAGGTGGTGCAGGAGCGCCTTACCCAGGCGCACGCGCTGCCCAACGTGTCCAAGCCGCCGCAGATGCTGCAGCCTCTGTCATCCACGAACCGGGTAATGATGGTCGGGCTCTCGTCTGAGGACCGATCCCTTATCGAGATGTCCCAGGACGCTCGCTGGACGATCAAGCCCCGGCTGATGGGAGTAACGGGCGTCGCCAATGTCTCCACCTGGGGCCAGCGCGAGCGCCAGCTTCAGGTGCAGGTGGATCCCGAGCGCTTGCGCGACAAGGGCGTGAGTCTCCTCGACGTCATCACCACCACGGGCAACGCCCAGGCGTTCTCGCCTCTCACCTTCCTCGAGGCCTCCACGCCGGGCACCGGCGGGTTCATCGACGGCACCAACGGCAGAATTGAGATCCAGCACATCCTCCCGTTCAGCTCGCCCAAGCAACTTGCTCAGGTCCCGATCGATCGGGCCGAAGGTGGTGGGCAGCCGCTGCGACTGGGCGATGTCGCCACGGTCGTGGAGGACCACCAGCCGCTGATCGGTGACGCCGTGCTGGGCGACGGCGAGGGCCTCTTGCTGGTCATCGAAAAGTTCCCCGGCGCCAACACGCTCGAGGTGACTCAGGACGTGGAGAGTGCGCTCAACGCCCTACGGCCCGGCCTGTCGGGAATGGAGATCGACACCTCCTTATTTCGGCCTGCAAGCTTCATCGAGATGGCCATGGACAATCTCGGCCTCGCCCTGATCATCGGAATCATTCTCATGGTGCTGATGGTGGGCGCTCTGCTTTCCGACTGGCGCACGGCGCTGTTGAGCCTAGTCGCGGTGCTGCTCTCGCTGACGGTAGCAACCCTCGTGCTCAACTTGCGCGGGGCGCCGTTCAACAGCATGGTGGTAGCGGGTCTCGTGATGGCGCTCGTGATCCTGATCGACGATGTCATCCTGGGCGCCACCAACATCGTCGGCCGACTGCGCCGGCATCGGCTCGAGGGAAACGGCCACTCCACTGCAAGAGTGATCCTCGATGCCGCACTCGAGGCACACGCCCCGATCATCTACGCAACGGTATTGATCCTGCTGGCGCTTGTGCCCATCCTGTTCCTGGACGGAGTCACCGGTGCCTTCCTCCCACCGCTCGCTTTCTCCTACGCGCTGGCGGTCCTAGCCTCCTTGGGGGTGGCCCTGGCAGTGACGCCGGCGCTCGGCATGCTCCTGCTGCCGAAGGCGCCGATCGGGCGCCGTGAGTCGCCCCTCATACGGCGACTGGGGAGAGGTTACGACCGTTTATTGGCGCCGGCCATTCGCACGCCCAGGCTCGCGCTGATCGCGGTCTGTGCCGTTACCGTGCTCGGCCTGGTGGCTCTGCCCTTCCTCGGCCACAATTTCTCGCCGCAGTTCAAGGACCCGGATGTTCTGGTTCAGTTCGATGGGCCGCCGGGGACGTCTCTTCCGGAGATGACCAGGGTCACGGGACTGGCGAGCGATGAGCTGCGCTCGGTACCCGGGGTTTCAAACGTCGGCGTGCATGTGGGCCGCGCGGTGATGTCGGACCAGATCACCGCCAGCAACTCAAGCGAGATGTGGGTCTCCATCGACCCGGCGGCCGATTACGAGGCCACCGTTGCATCGGTCGAAGAAGTCGTCAACGGCTACCCGGGATTCGAGCAGGACGTCACAACTCATCCGCAGGAGCGAATCGACACCATCCTCGCCGAGTCCGACGACGACATCATCGTTCGCCTCTTCGGGAACAACCTCAGCGTTCTGCAAGATAGTGCCTCCGAAGTGCAGCAGATCATGGCGGAGACCGATGGATTGGTCGCGCCTCACGTGCAGGGCATCGTCCAAGAGCCCAACTTCGAGATCGAAGTCGACATCCCAGCGGCGCGCCAACAAGGCATCTCCCCCGGTTACGTGCGGCGGGCCTCGGCTGCGCTGCTCTCGGGCCTCGAGGTGGGAAGCCTCTTCGAGGACCAGAAGGTATTCGAGGTGGTGGTGTGGGGGACGCCGGAGATCCGTCAGAACCTCACCGACATCGAGAATCTCCTGATCGACAGGCCGGGCGGGGGTCATGTCCGCCTCGGCGAAGTCGCAGGCGTGAACGTGAGGCCCACTCCCAGCGTGATTTCACACGAAGCTACCTCGAGGAGCCTCGACGTCGGCGCCACACTCAGCGGGCGTTCGCTCGCCGACGTGACCGCCGATATAGAGACCCGGCTTCAGGACGTCGAGTTTCCGCTCGAGCACCACGCCGAGGTGCTGGCAGACCAGGCGGAGCAGCGGGCGGCCGAGGGTCGCACGCTAAGCTTCGCAATTGCAGCCGCCATTGGCATCTTCCTGCTCTTGCAGGCGGCGTTTGGAAGCTGGCGCCTGGCATCGGTTGTCTTCTTGGCCCTGCCGATGGCGCTGGTGGGAGGGGTGCTGGCGGCCTTCATCACCGGAGGGGAGATCTCCCTCGGCTCGCTCATGGGCTTCTTCGCCGTGCTCGGCATCGCCGCTCGCCATGCGATCGCCACCGCGGGCCGCTACAGGCATCTGGAACGCAACGAGGGTGAAGCGTTCGGGCCCGGTCTAGTGCTGCGGGGCTCACGTGAGCGCTTCGTTCCCATCATCGTAAGTGCGATTGTCGCGGGCGTGGCCCTGCTGCCTCTGGCAGTCATGGGCAACATCCCCGGCCTCGAGCTTGTTCAGCCGATGGCCGTCGTCATTGTGGGCGGTCTGATCACTTCGACTCTTCTGAACCTGTTCGTCATGCCGGCCCTCTACCTGCGCTTCGGAACAAGCGCCGCGGCCGACTCGGCACTCTCTCAACTAACGATCCGTCTGCCCGAGGTTGACCTACGCGAGGGGAAGCTAAATGCATAGGAGGACGAAGATGCAGCGCAGTTACAGAACGATGGGGGCTGCGGCCCTGATGGTTGCGGGCCTGGGGCTTGCAGCCTGCGGACAAGCACCAGAGACGGAGGTGACGCTCGAAGAGCCATCTCACGTCGAAGAGATCGAAGGCTCCGAGTTCCTCCAGGTCACTCTGGAGGAGCGGGCGGCCGAACGCCTCGAGCTCCAGACCGCTCAAGTGGTGGAGAAAACGATGACCACGGGAGAGAGCCGCGGCGAGCAGCGCAAGGTGATTCCCGAAGGCGCCCTGGTCTACGACCCCAACGGGGAAGCCTTCGCCTACACCAGTACGGAACCCCTCGTGTTCGTCCGTGCTCCCCTCGAGATCGACTACATCAAGAACGGCGAGCTGATCCTCGAGAACGGCCCGGCCGCGGGCACCGAGGTCGTAACGGTGGGCGCCCAGGAGCTGTGGGGATCCGAGACCGGCGTAGGACACTGAGGGCGAAGGGAAGTATCCGGCCATGATGAGTTGGATAGTTGCTTCAAGCCTGAAGTTCCGCTTCCTAATAGTCGCCTGCGCCGGCGCGATGATGTTCTTCGGCGTCGCGCAGCTGCGCCAGATGCCGGTGGACGTCTTTCCCGAGTTCGCCCCACCGCGAGTTGAGATCCAGACGGCTGCTCTGGGCCTCTCGGCCGCGGAGGTCGAGAGCCTGGTAACGGTTCCGCTAGAAGAAGCGCTCAGCGGGCTGCCCGACCTCGCCACCCTTCGCTCGAAGTCCGTGTCGCAGCTGTCCTCGATCGAGATGATCTTCGAGCCCGGGACCGACCTAATCGAGGCTCGGCAAGTGGTGGCGGAGCGCATGGCGACGGTGACACCGACGTTGCCGACGTGGGCCGCCCCGCCCTTCATGATGCAGCCACTGTCGGCAACCAGCCGGGTAATGAAGATCGGCTTGTCCTCGGACAAGTACTCGGTGATCGACATGTCGATGATCACCTACTGGAAGATCAGGGGACGCCTGCTGCGCGTCCCCGGAGTCGCCAACGTGGCTATCTGGGGCGAGCGCCTGGACATGCCGCAGGTGCAGGTCCGGCCCGCTAAGCTGGCCAAGAATGGCGTCACCCTTGACCAGGTGATGGAGACCACTGCGGACGCCGTCGACGCAGGCATCCTGCGGTACTCGGAGGGCGCCTTCATCGGCACCGGCGGGTTTCTCGACTCGCCGACCCAGAGGATCGGCATCCGTCACGTGCTGCCCATCGTGAGGCCGTCGGACCTCGCCAAGGTCCCGATCACGAGCGATTCCGGCAAGAGGCTGCGGCTAAGCGACGTGGCCACGGTGAAACAGGGCCATCAGCCCCTCATCGGGGACGCGGTGATCAACGACGGTCCCGGCCTCATGCTGATCGTGGAGAAGCTTCCCTGGGGAAACACGCTGGACGTAACCCGGGGAGTCGAGGAGGCCATCGACCAGATGCGGCCGGGCCTTACGGGGATCGACATCGACACCACGATCTTCCGCCCGGCGACCTTCGTCGAGACCGCTATCGACAACCTCACCGAAGCTCTGTTGCTCGGAGCGATTCTAGTGGTGCTGGTGCTCGCGTTCTTCCTGTTCGAGTGGCGCAGCGCGCTGATCAGCGTAGTGACTATTCCCTTGTCGCTGATGGCGGCAGGCCTGGTCCTGTACTTGAGGGGCGCGACCGTCAACACAATGATCCTGGCGGGTTTCGTTATCGCCCTAGGAGCGATTGTCGACGATGCCATCGTCGATATCGAGAACATCGTCCGGCGATTGCGACAGCATCGCCGGGAACAGACCGGCAAGTCCACTGCTGCAATCGTCCTCGAGGCATCGCTCGAAGTACGCGGCGCGGTCGTGTATGCATCGTTGATCGAGGCGCTGGCTCTGATGCCGGTGTTCTTCCTCGAGGGACTGACCGGCTCGTTCTTCAGGCCTCTGGCGTTCTCGTATGCGCTGGCGGTCCTCGTCTCTCTGGTGATCGCCCTGACCGTTACTCCGGCCATGGGCCTGATACTTCTGCGGAATGCACCGCTCGACCGAGCCGAGCCGCCGGTCATGCGCTGGTGTAAACGTGTCTACGAGCGGCTCCTGGCGCCGGTCTTGCGCACGCCGAGGCCTGCGTACGCCGGCGTCACCGTCGTCATGGTCGCCGGGCTCACCCTGATGCCGTTCCTGGGTCAGTCCCTGCTGCCCTCGTTCAAGGAACGGGACTTCCTGATGCACTTTGTCACAGCACCGGGCACCTCACTAAAAGAGGAACGCCGGGTGACCACCCTGTCCAGCCACGAGCTGCGGGCCATCCCCGGCGTGCAGAATTTCGGCTCCCACATAGGACAGGCCCTGGCGGCCGACGAGGTTGTGGGCGTCGACTTCGGCGAGAACTGGATCAGCGTCGATCCCAAGGTCGACTACGACCAGACGATCGCCAGCATCCAGAACGTCGTGGCCGGCTATCCCGGTATCTATCGCGATGTTCTCACCTATCTCAAGGAGAGGATCAGAGAGGTACTTACCGGTACCAGCGAGGCGATTGTGGTGCGCATCTACGGAGAGGACCTCGATGTCCTGCGCGCCAAGGGCGAGGAGGTGGTGGCGATTCTCGGAGGCATCGACGGCGTGATCGAAGAGCACGTCGAGCTGCAGGCCGAAATTCCGCAACTCCAGGTCACCGCCGACCTCGAGGCAGCTACCCGCCATGGTTTGAAGCCGGGCGACATCCGGCGGGCATCCTCCACCCTGCTTCAGGGCGAGGAGGTGGCCGACATCTTCCGGGGAGGCAAGGCCTACGACGTCCAGGTGTGGAGCGTACCCTCGACCCGCCGCAGTGTGAGCGACGTCGAGAACCTGATGATCGGCACACCCGACGGCGGACAGGTTGCTCTCAAAGAGGTGGCGGACGTGGAGTTCGCGCCCACGCCCAACGCCATCTACCGGGAGGACATCAAGCGACGAATCGACGTTGGAGCGAACGTCGCCGGACGAGACCTCGGATCGGTCGTAAGCGAGTTCGAGGACAAGATGGAGGAGGTCGACTTTCCCCGAGGCTTCCACGCGGAGATCCTGGGCGAGAACGCAGAGCGGGAGGCGGCCCAGTCACGGCTGCTCATCTTTGCGGTGGTGGCAATCATCGGCATCTTCTTGCTGCTGCAAACTCCCTTGCGGAGCTGGCGCCTTGCCACCCTGTCCTTCATCACCCTGCCCATGGCCCTCGTGGGTGGCGTGGTTGCGGTCTTCATGAGCGGCGGCATCGTCTCGCTCGGCTCCCTGGTCGGGTTCTTCACCGTCCTGGGAATCGTGGCTCGCAACGGCATCATGATGGTCAGCCACTACCAGCATCTCGAGGAGCACGAGGGCGAGACATTCGGCCCCGCGCTGGTCATGCGGGGTTCCAAGGAGCGGCTGGCGCCGATCCTGATGACCGCCCTCACGACCGGGCTGGCGCTGGTGCCCCTGGTGATCTTCGGAGAGATTCCGGGCGCAGAGATCGAGTACCCGATGGGGATCGTCATCCTGGGGGGGCTCGTCACCTCGACGCTGCTGAATCTGTTTGTGGTCCCGGCGCTGTACCTGCGCTTTGGAAAGTCCCGTGCCGAGAGGCTGCAGGCGACAACCGCATGACGGGCAGATCAGGTGCCGGCGACCAGCTCCGTGTAGGAGATCGACTCGGCCCCGATCAAGCGAAGGAGCATGTCACGAAGTAGGAAAGCGTTGTCTCGGTTCTTGTACCGGTACGCCACCTCGTCCACGTACGCCGGAAGGTGCTTGGCGCTGAGGTGGTAGTAGGAAGCGCTGAGCGAACGTTGGAGGGCCGTCCACACCATGTCGGGGTGGGCGGCCTCTTCGCTTTCTGCCACCTGGGCCGCGAGCAGGTGCCCAAGGGTGTCTGGGTGAACGCGCTCGTCGGGAACCAGGCGGTCGTACTCCACCGCGGCGTGGAGGTCTTCGGGAGCCTCGTTCTTCATAGAGAATCGGATCCGATGGCTCAGGTACCAAGCCGTCTTGTAGGAGACTCCAAGGACCTGCTTTAGCTGGTTCGCCGAGATCCCCTCTTCGGACTCGGCCATGACGAACACGGCGAGCACCCATTTCCACAACGGCAGTTGAGAGTCCTGCAGCACGGTCCCGACCCGCACGCTGAACTGGTAGCTGCACGAGTTGCAGTCGAACTGACCGCGCCGCTCCAGCCGTGAGATGCCCTTGTCGGCGTCGCACCGGGGGCAACGCACACCTTCCGGCCACCTGAGCTGCTCGAGGTAGGCACGGCATTTCTCATCAGAGCCGAACGCAGCGAGAGCCTCCTTGTCGGGACGGGGGTACCTCGCAGCATCCTCTTGTTTGATCATCTCGAGTACGTGCGCGGGAAAGAGCCTGGAGACCGCCTCTTCGGTGGTCATGACCCCCACGGCTGTGCTGGCCGCTCGACTCCCCATTAGCTCTCCCCGGTCGGCGCGATTCTGTCCCATTCACATCGTCGATCAACAAAGCTGACACCTACCTGAACGAGCTGCTGCCGCACACACACACATTCGAGGTTTGGGACGAAACGCGGGCTATAGGCGCGTTCTGTACGAAGGTTGGTTCGGCCGGCGCGCGGGGGGCCGGCCGAGAGCGTCGGCTTGGTCGGCAGAGTGGAAGCGGACCTCGAAGCGGGCGCCTCCCATGGGACTGTCGGCCACCGCGATTCCTGCCTCGTGGGCCGTAGCGATCTCTGCGACGATGGCAAGGCCCAACCCCGTCCCCCCGGAGTCCCGGTCGCGCCCCTCCTCGAGCCGGACGAAGCGCTCGAACACCCGCTCGCGCTCAGACGGGGCCACTCCCCGACCATCGTCGTCGACGGTGAGCACCACCGCTCCATCGCCGTCTCGAAGCGAGAACTCGACCGTGCCGCGGGCGTGCCGGACGGCATTGTTGGAAAGATTCCGAATCAGCCTGTTCAGTTGCTCTCGGTCGCCGGAGACTCGCCCGGCCGAGACCCTGCTTGTGCGCACCCGCAGCTCCGTCGTGGCGCGCAGCCGCTTGGCCTCTTC
>JACDAL010000070.1 GCA_013695465.1 Actinomycetota bacterium
CCTTGAAGGCGTCGCGCACCTCATCCGCCTCGGTGAGAGCCTTGCCGGTGTCCACCACGGCCTTGGCTCTGCCCACCGAGACGCCCGTCAAGCGCGCCACCTCTGAGGCGTCGTCGAGCCTTCTTGCGAGCACGGTGGTGCCGTAGGCGGTGAGCTTCTCGGCCCGGGCGCAGAGGGCGAGCTGCTCCCTGGCCGCCTGGGCGCTCAGCAACTCGGGCTCTAGATCGGTGTTGGCTTTCTCGAGCCACGTAACTGCCTCTTTGATGTCGCTGAATCCCATAGGTGTAACTATGAGGGAGGGGTGGGACAAAAAGGCCTTCGAAAGGGCCTTGCGAGCATATTGCCCAGATTCTTTTGTCGTTGATCGACTCTCAGTAGGTCGTCGAGAGGGGAGGTCGCCGATCCCGACGGCGACCTAGCGCGCCGGGCAACCACGATGCCATGACCATCGTCGACACGATCCACGAGCACAACGTTTAGCTCGCCAACTGGTTTCGTAGCTCATGTGCCCGAGCCGAGCAACTCCGCAATCGTATCCGTCAACTTTGATGGCACGCTGGCCGGCCCGAGCGCGCCGGGATCCTGTTGGCGTGGCGGGCTGGACGCCTGCGCATCTCGTTTCATTCTCTGCAACCTGTGGGGGAGACAGACTTAGCCGGGGCTGCGCTTGAGGCGGTTGACCGGCAGCCCCGCACGGCCCAACCGGGCCTGCAGGCGAGCGACGGCTCCCGGCTCGGGGAAGGCTCGCTCGTAGCCGAGCTCCTGGAGCAGCCCACCTGCAATTGCCTCGAACACCGCCACCTGAAGCGGCGGCATCTGCTGCTCCCACGAGCGCACCCCGGCGGTGGGCTTCTCTGTGACGTGAGGGTTGTAGCGTTCAGCCCGGGTCTGGACCTCGTTCCTGGACAGCGTTCCGTACTCGAGCATGCCGGGCTCGAAGGAGACGCCGATGAACGTGCAAAGCTTTCGCAGCTCCTGCTCGGGCGCGGCCACCAGACGCTCGTAGAACAGCTCCGTGTAGCGCGCAGGTGGCAAGGAGCTGCCTGCCTCCCTACCCGCCCGCACACGCGTCTGCCAGCGGTCGGCGGCGCGAGCGACGGTCTTGGGACCAAACGGCATATCTGCGTAGGACAGCGCGACGTTGCGACCATCGCGCACAACATGAATGAAGCGTGAGTCGCCAAAGAGACCGGCCAACAAGTCGATGTCGAGGACATAGCGGGGCGTCTTGTCTCCCCACAACATCTTGTTGCGTGCGGCCGCGTAGGCTCGATAGACGGCTTCGATCAGCTCGTGATAGGGCGCGGTGGCTCGCCCGCCGAACTGGGCCTGGACCGCATCTATGGGAAGCTCCCAGGTTTGGAAGCGAGGATGGCGAGCAAGCCTGAAGAGGAAGTCTTCGACCGATGTTTCGCCCGTTCGGTAGAGCTCGACAACGAAGCGCGATTCGGGAGGCACCGCAATCTCAGAGTGAGCGTTGAGCATGAGACGCACCAAGGTGGTGCCGGAACGAGCGGAGCCGACGACGAAGAACATGTTGACGATCAGCCTGGAGGGGGCGCTAAGGACACGATGATCCGAGGCATTGCCGGTCATGTTTCAAGTGGTAATGAAGTGTGCTGAGCCTCTTTTTTCCGAGTGTCGATGACTTGCCGGCGAGAAGATTTTCGAGCTGCCATTCATCTTTTCGGAGGTTGTAGTATTCTTTTGCGAAGGGCTTGGAGGACTTCGAGTCCTTGTAGTACTCGATGTACTGAAAGCGCTTGGTTACGAGCGATGCCCATTGCGGCACCTTTGGGACACCCCAGTGTTCGAGCAACAGCCTGCGTCTGCTCCAGCGCTTCAGCAAGGAGCGTCCGTCTGTGTCGGCAGATACTATTTTGGCGGCGTCGAACACTGTGGCAGCGATATCCAGATTGGCCACAAGGCGCTTGTCGATCCGGGGACGAACACGCCGTGGCCAGCGCATCAGCAACGGCACTCTGACCGAGGATCGGTAAGGGTAACGCTTGCCCGCAAGGCCGAACTCGCCCCAGTGGATCCCGTTATCGGAGGTGAAGAACGACAGTGTGTCTCGAGATTCGCCCAAGCTCTTGAGCTTCGCGAAGACCCGGGCGATGAGATCGTCGACCGAGAGCAGCGCCCTATATTGTGCTCTCCGCAGGCGGCGCCCGCACTGTAGATCACATTCCCTGGTTGTGCGCCCGGACACATAGTGAGGCTTGTTCGAGGCATCGTCGAACTGTGCGGGGTTGGGTTTCCAGACCGGTACGGAAGCATCTTCGTAGCGCGGCTCAACAACGATCGGCGGGTGCGGAGCTGGTACCGATACGTAAAGCAGCCATGGAGAAGCATCCTCGGCGCGATCCTGAGAGCTCAGGAAGCTCTCGACCCGGCGCCTCAGGAAGTGAGTCCAGTAGCTCTGTATTTCGCGAACAACTCCATCCGTGTTCCAGCGACCCCCCCGATAGATCTCAGGCGTGCTTTGGGGAAAAACCGCCCACTGGTCGAAATAGGGGGGGTCGTCGGGAAGGCTCCAGCCGTTCAGATACTTCCCGAAGAATCCTGTGCGGTAGCCGGCCTCGACCAGAGCTTGCTGCAGGGTCGAGCGCTGATCCAGTTTATAGGGCTGGAAGTACCTGACCTTGTGGTTGTGTGCATAGCGGCCCGACATTATCGTTGCGCGCGAAGGACAGCAGATGGGAGTGGTCGCGTAGGCGTTGGGGAAACTGACTCCCTGCTGTTGAAAGTGGCGCTTCACCGAGGGCAAGGCGTCAAGCGTGCCGGCGCGCTGGTCGTCGGTGATGAAGATCAGCACGTTTGGCAGTTGTTCGCCGGAGGGCGTCTTGGCAGAAGTGGGTTGTTGGGACCGGCTGGGTTGGCATCCTGATAGGCCCATGCACACGACGAAGGCCAACAGCGCCGCCGGCAGTCTCTTCACAGGTAGCCAAGGTCCCGAAGGTGCTGCTCGACGGTTGCTTCCTCTTCGCTTGTCATTCCCGACTCGGCCACGACGCCGGTCGACTCGACTCGTGCGATGTAGTCGTCGAGCTTGCGAATAACGGCGGACTCGTTGCGAGCGTGGTTGTGGCGCTCGTCCGGTGCGCCTCCGGGATTCAACCGATGCAGCCTCTTCTTTCCGCCGGGCGCCTTGAGCAGCTTCCACTCGGGCGTGCGGGCCCCGACGATCCGATCGCCACCTAGCTTCACGCCCACAGCCTCCATGTAAGCGGGCTCCTCCGGCAGCGCGGCGCCGTCCATGAAGGGCTTGAGGCTGCGCCCGTCGATGCCCTCCGGACAGGAAAGGCCGCAGAGGTCCGCCAGCGTCGGCAGCAGATCGATGTGGCGGACCTGCTCCTCCACCTGTCTTCCGGCGGGGACTCGTCGGCCGGACAGGATCAGCGGGACTCGTACGAGCTCTTCGTAGAGTGCAAATCCGTGGCCGATCTCGAGCCCGGCGAAGCGGTTGTCCAGATAGGGAAACCACTTGCCAAGCCGGAAGGTTCGACGCGAACGGCGCGCCACTCGAAGCATCTGAAACTGCAGCGGAGACGATGGGTACTGCTCACCGTGGTCTCCGGTCACGACGATGAGCGTGTCGTCACCGGCGGCCTCGAACACCGGCGCGAGCCATTCATCGGTGGCGTGAACCGCGGCCTGGTAGCCGGCCTTGTCCTTGCGTTTCTCGAAGTTTGGAGGAGACCGATAGGGCCGGTGAACTTCCCAGATGTGCAGCAACATGAACCACGGCTCGGCGTACGAACGCATCTTTGAGATGACCTCTTCGCGCCAGTTGAAGAAGGGAACCTTGTACGCCTGTCTGCAGCGCGATTCATGGAAGCCGCGTAGGATGCCGGTTTCGGGCAGCAGCGGACCCGTGACCTCCGCATAACAGCGATAGCCTGCTTCTGCGAAGGTCTCAGCCATGGTCGTGACCGCTGAGGATAGTCTGTAGCCCTGCAGGCCTCGAACGCCGTGCTTGGGCGGATAGCAACCCGTCAACATTGATGAGAATGAAGGCGTCGTGGTGGTCGCGGTGCACACGGCCTGACGGAATGAGACCCCTGCATGTGCAAGCCGATCGAAGGTGGGAGTCACGACCTCATCACCTAAGACGGCGTCGGCCCGCAACGAGTCGATTGCTAGCACGAAGACGTTGGGAAATTCCGAGGAGCGCGAGCTCATCAGCCGGCCTCCGCGCACCGGGTGATGAGTGGCAGGCTCCTTCCCGGAAAGACGGCGCTGAACAGGCGCCGGTTGAGGCGATTATCAAAGGCGGGGGGCGCCGAAACTCCGTCGGGGAGGTTGTCTCCGATCCGATAGCGCGACAGGAACGAAGAGATCTCCTCGGGGCTCACCCCGTTAGCTCGCATCTCCTCGATGCTCAAGAACAAAGAGGTCGCCGAGCTCTGCTCTATGAGGCCTAAGTCATCGTCGACGCGGTCAAAACGTTCCCTGACGTCGTCGAGCAGCTCTGCTCGATCGATGGCCCAGCCTTTTTGTCCCAGAGGCGTCTGTCCGTGGTCTGCCGTGACCGTCAGCAGATAACCGCCGTACCCGATATTGGCGTCAAGCCATGTGACCAAAGTCTTCAGCCCGTCGTCCACAGAAGTTAAGACGTCGCCCATCTCCTTGGAGTTCATGTTCCAGCGGTGGCCGACGTGATCCGGCGACTTGAAATGCACGTAGAGGAGGTCTGCGATCGAGTCCTTGCCGAACCCTTCTTCGTCCAAGAGCGTCGTGGCAGTCCGAGCGACCAAGGCGGCGTCGGCGGGCGTGTAGCCGGCCTGGATCGTGGATACGTCGTGTCCCCGCCAGCGCCCGTCGGCGGCCCCGTCGGCGCGGTCCATCCTCACGCGATCGCGGTTGCGCCCTGTGATGGTGGCCGCCCAGCGCGGCATGGAGTAAAAGCGGCGATCTGTCGTCCAGTCACCGGAGGGCTCGCCGATCAAGGCGATGTCCTTGTCACCTTTGCGAAGGGACGCGCCGTGGCCTAGGAGGCCCAGGGGGTAGTTGCCCGAGGCGACCAGCGCCGCCTTGGCTCGGTTGCCGTTGGCCGCATCCCACTTGTCGGCCAGAGTCTCGGACCGAAGATTGAGCCGGGGTTCCACGGGAACTCCCGAGTAGTTGCCGTCCCGAGAGAACGCTCCCACAATGGTGTGCTTGTTGCGGATGGCGATCCCGGTCACACCATGGACTTGGGGGAAGTAGCCGGTGGACATGTTGGCGTGGATGGCGGGGGTGATCGACGGTGAGGATCCCACCACGGCCTTCTTGATGCTGGAGCCTTGCTCGATCATCCGCGCCAGGTATGGCCACGAGTGCGGCCGGCGATTCAGGACGTTCCAGCCACCGCCGTCTATCGACACGGTAACGAGCAGGCGCGGCGGCTCGGCGGCATCGGCCAGGACCTCGGGAATAGGCTTGCCTTGGCGCTCGCCGAAGTCGAAGCCGAGCATGGCGGCGTGAGTCGGTGCGAGATCGGCGAGTGTGACCTCCCTATCGATGCTGAGCTGGCCCTGGGGCGCTACCAAGCCAGGTCCATAGAAGACCAGCGGGACCCGCTGGAGGAAGTCGTAGGGGCCCGAGTGGCTGGTATTGGTGAATGTCCCTACGTAGCTTGGGGGCCGGGGGACGAGCACAATGTCGCTGCTTCGGATCGGGCCGGGGGCCCAGCCGCGGTCGATGTAGCGGATCCATCTCGGGGGCAGCTTGCAGGCGTCCCGCAGGTATCTCTTCTTGGGTATCGGGACTTGGGCCGCCTGGCGCGTCGAGCGCCTGCCCTTGACGACCACCGAGGCCGGCTGAGTGTCGTCGGGTCTTGCCTGCGGCTGCCTGGATGCTCTCACCGAATCCACGGCGGAGGGCCGGGTCAAGAGCAAGACCGCGCCGACCACGGCCGCGAGCGCCATCGGGGCGAAGGGCAGCAGGGGGTCGCGTCGCCTCACAGCGTCCACAGCTCCTCGGGGCGCTGCTCGAGTGCCCACGCGGCCGCATCCACACCCATCTTCACGGCGTGGTCCATGTTCCCGATCTCGTACTTCCAGGACCCGAAGCGGCCGCGCGACAGGATGCCGGAGTCCATGAGCCAACCTTGGGCCGTCGCGAGCGCCCGATCGCGTTCCAGCGTCGGGACGGGGTAAGCGTAGGGAATGTCCTCGAGGTGCAAGGAGGCCACCTCGGGTCTGCCTTCGACTACTCCTGCAGCCCTCAGACCGGCCTCGACCTCCTCGGGCAGCCCGCTTCGACTGGTGGGTTTATAGGAGGAGTAGGAGGTCTCGGTCATGTAGGCCGAGTATGTCGAGGTATCTGACTCGGGCACATTCGCCGGCGAGTACTTGGCGAAGTTCGTGGCTCTATAGAAGGGCGCATCGTCCTGGGGGAAGTACATCCACGACTTGTCATCCTTGAGCTCGAGCTCATAGCCCACGCCCACCATGTAGACGCCGTTGTGCTCGAGCTTCGCGGCGGCGTTCCTCACCTCTTGGGGGCATGGCTGGAGCTTATGGAGCAGGAGGTCTAGGGGCATGGTCGAGATCAGCGTGTCGTAGTCCTCGTCGGCCCCGTCGGCGTAACGCACGATCTTGTCCTCGACCCTTATCTCAACGACATCACGCTCGTAGGTGATGTACTCCGCGAGGCGTTCGGCAAGTCGCCTGTAGATCTCCCCGGTGCCCCCGACGGCGGGAAAGACGAAGGTGTTGTTGGGCCCCCAGGCGATGTCATCCTCTTGGAAGACGAGGCTTCTGAGCGCCCGCTTGTAGTCGAGAACGCTCACTCTCTCGCCAATCCAGTAGGACTGCATCCGCTCGGGGGGCGTCGCCCATACCTTGAAGTTGTATGGGCGCATGAAGTGCTTGGTTATGCCGGTTCCGAAGACCGCCTCCATCCAGGTGGCGAAGTCGGTGCTGGGGTCGCCCCCGGGGGCGTCGATGAGCCCGAGGACGCAGTCGTAGGCGACCTCTTCGGGCAGGTAGCGGAGGTTGTTCTGAAACGGGTATGGCACCCAGCGGTCGGAGAAGCGGATGTAGGAGGAACGGTCGTGGCGATAGACCTCCTCGCCCATAATCTCCTCGAGCAGGCGGTCGAACTCCCCGAAATGGCTGAACACGACGTGGCCGCCATGGTCCCAGGTGAACCCCTGAGGGTCGGTAACCGAGGCCGCCAACCCTCCGGCCCTGTGCGAGCGCTCGACCAGCTTCCAGTTCCTGTAGCCGCGCATCGAAAGCTCCCGCGCCGCCCCCAGCCCGCAGGGGCCAGCGCCGATGATCAGGATCTTGCCGGGAGCCTGCATATGCTCGCGTGGGCCTCGCATCGCTCGTAGGTGCTGGAGGGTCTCGCGTGCAGGGCATGTGTGATGGGCGAGGACCCGTCGATCAGGGAAGTTTACAGGGGAGCCCACCCGGAGCCGCGTCTATGCCGCTCTGGCCGCCCGGCACCGACCGCCGCTCCTCAGCTGGCCACCCGCCCCCGCGCCACCACCCGCCCCTCAGCTGGCTCTTTGCCAGGTCAGGGGCGGATTCCGCACCTTTTCTGGCACAAAGCCGAATGAGGGGCGGCGGGCGTGGGCGGCAAGGGCTACGCTCGGCTCCCAGTCCGGCGATCGACGAGAGCACGCGATCCGCTGGAGGATCGCGCATGGGAACTAGCGATCCGCTGGAGGATCGCGCAAGGGAACTAGCGATCCGCTGGAGGATCGCGCAAGGAAAGGGGCAATCATGAGGAGAACAAACCAACTGGCGGCCGCCACGGCCGTGGCACTCATCGGCCTTGCGGTGCTTCAGGAGAGGCGCAAGCCGCCCGCTCAGCGTTCCTGGCACGGCCACGTGCTCGGTTTCGTGCCCTACGACCTGAGGCCCCCGACCGTGAGCCGCTTCCGCCGGGCGTGGTGGAACCCCTCCGACCAGCGCGTCTTCACCGAGCGGGACTTTGGCGTTGGCTGGGCGGTCAACCTTCCCAGCCTGGTTCGCTTCGCCTCCGAGGTTCTCAAAGCGAGGTGATTGCGCCGGAGCGAGCGATCTCGGTCTTCGGCGTCCGTTTGGCGCGCCTGTCCCCGCGGGCCGCCCTCGCCGAAGCCGAGCATCTCTACGACGCTCCGGAGTCCTCCTACATAGCGTACGCCAATGTCCACACGTTGAATCTGGCGAGCGGGGACGACCTCTACCGCCGTGCCCTGGAAGATGCTGCCATGGTGCTGAACGACGGCAAAGGCGTCATGCTTGCCGCTCGTATAAAGCGGGATCGCTTTCCGGCCGACCTCAACGGCAACTTCTTCACTCCACTTCTGCTCGCGCTCGCGGCGGAGCGCGACTGGCCCGTCTATTTCCTCGGGGCCAAACCGGGAGTGGCCGACAGGGCGCTCGAGCGCATCGTCCAGCGGCTGCCTAGACTCAGGGCGGTGGGAGTGCGCGACGGCTACTTCGATCCCGGCGATGAGTCGGTGGCGGCGGCCGTGCGCTCCGCTGGGACGGGTCTCCTCCTCGTGGGGCTCGGCAACCCCGCTCAGGAGATTTGGATTCAGGCCAACCTGGACGACACCGGAGCACGTCTCGCGGTGGGAGTGGGGGCATTCTTCGACTTCCAGGCGGGTCAGGTGCCCAGAGCGCCCGAGTGGATGAACCGAGTCGGTATCGAGTGGGTTCACCGCCTGGCACAGGAGCCTCAAAGGATGTGGCGCCGCTATCTGCTCGGCAATCCTCGCTTCCTCGCTCTGGTTGCGGCCGAGGAGCTCAAGACCAGGCGATGACCGAAGCAATTTCCAGGGCTCGCTCCTGCTTCATCATCGCCACCCGCAACCGGCCCGAGGAGCTGCGCGCCACCGTCGAGAGCTTGGTGGCTCAAACCGTTCTTCCGGCCGGGCTGTGCATCGTCGACTCCAGCGCCCACACGCCGACTCGCGCCGCGATAGAGGTGCTCTGTGACCGGATCGTGCCTCTCGACTATGT
Source organism: Actinomycetota bacterium (assembly GCA_013695465.1). Lineage (GTDB taxonomy): Bacteria > Actinomycetota > CADDZG01 > CADDZG01 > WHSQ01 > JACDAL01. The sequence continues at coordinate 8,946 of JACDAL010000070.1, forward strand.
CCACCCGGCGCCTCGAGGGCTGCCACGGCAGCGCAATCTTGCTCTTGATCGAACCTCGGGTGACCCGGTCTTTCTCATCGACGACGACGTCTACCTCGAGCCCACCTGTCACGAGCGGGTGCTGGCGGAATACGAGCGCTGGGGCGAGCGCTTGGGAGGTGTTCGCGCAGGCCCGATGACGCCGGCAAAACCGGCTTGGTTCTCAGTGGCGTGGCGGCGGTTGTTCGGCATCGGGGGGTGGTGGCCGGAGGCCTCCGGGCGGGTGCGCAAGGGTTTCTGGCTCGAGGGGACTTCCTACTCGGCCGGGGTCAAGAGGCAGGAGGCATTCGTGGGCTACTTCATGTCCTATAGACGAGCTGTTTTCGCCGAGGAGCGTTTCGACGAGGAGCTCTCCGGCTACGCCAGCCAGGAGGACATCGACTTCTCCTACCGGGTGTCGCGCAAGTGGACACTGGTGCAGACGCCGCACGCACGCTGCGAGCACTTCAAGACCACCACCGATCGGCTCGACTCGAGAAAGCTCGAGCGTATGAAGCTGGCCAATCACTTCTACCTGTTCCGTAAGAACATGCCCCAGGACACCCGTCACCGGGCCGCGTTGTGGTGGGGCCTGGTGGGCCTGTTCCTGCACAACACGGTCAAGGCGGCCGCCCGGCGTGATCCGGGACTGGCGGCGGGCATCGCCATCGGCGCCTGGGAGCAGGCGCGGGGGCGCGGTCTCATAGACCCTTCAACAGACGCATGAGCGCCCCGCAGGGCGCGCGCGAGATTGGCGCCAAGCCGCGCGACTACTGGTGGACGGTGCTCGCAGTTGACCCTCTGGCGTTGCCCCTCACCCGGAGGCTGGCACGTTCGGGATCCGTGTCGCCCGATCAGGTCACGATCGTTTCGGTCGTGCTCGGGTTGCCTACCGGGCTCGCCTTCGCCACCGGCACGAGAGCCGGCCTGGTGGTCGGAGCGTTGCTGTTCTACTTCTCCTTCCTGCTCGACTGCGTCGACGGCAAGCTCGCCCGGGCGCTTCAGACCACAAGCCCCCGAGGCAAGGTGCTCGACGACCTCGGCGACGGCGCCAGGCGCGGCAGCGCGGCGGCCGGGCTTGCGGTCTTCCTCTGGAGGACCTCATCAGGAGGGGTGTTCTGGCTGGCCGTCGCCTACGGGTTCATGGCCTACTACTTCGCGCTGATCTCGGGAGGAACCCGCGGCGAGCCACAAACCAACGTCGGAGGCCGCTGGGCCGAGTCGCTGGCGCGCCGGCGTCTGCTCCCGACCCCCGGCACCCCGGACGTCGCTGCGCTCGTGTTCGTCCTCGGCCCCCTAACCTCGTTGGTAGCTCCGGCTTTGGTGGTCGGAGACCTCCTCTTCGCCCTCGCTATCCTGCTGACCGTGTACCGGCTGCTGAGGCACCCTTGATGACCGCGAGGAGCAAGGTCTTGCTGCTGGGCCTCGACGGCGCCACCTTCCGGATCCTCGAGCCGGCCTTCGAAGCGGGCCATATGCCGGCGTTCAAGAGCCTGCTCGAGCGGGGGGCGTCCGGGATTCTCACGTCCACGCACCCGCCCTACACGCCGCCGGGCTGGACCTCGATCTTCACCGGCGTCAATCCCGGTCGCCACGGCATCTTCGGGTTCACGCTCGGCAACTCTCAGCGCCGAGGCGGGCTCGTCCGCCTCGATAAGGTCAAGGCGCCCGCCCTGTGGAACGCCGCGAACGCCCAAGGCTGCCCGGTGGGTCTATTCAACATCCCCATGACCTATCCCGCTCCGCCCGTAGACGGCTTTGCGATCTCGGGCATGCTCACTCCCGAGGGAGGAGGTGCTACTCCCGAGAGCTTCACCCACCCCGAAGGGCTCGCGGCCGAGCTCATCCAGCGCGCGGGCAGTTATGAGATCGACATCGACGTCAACTACGACGAGGACTGGAAGTCCACCGCCATCGAAGAGCGCCTTTCTGCCAACTTGGCGAGAAAGCGCAGCGCGCTGCAGCTTCTGCTGGAGCGCCACCAGGTGCCTCTGCTGTTCGTAGTGCTGGAAGCGCCCGACCGCCTCATGCACGCTCACTACAAGTACATCGACCCGGCCTGCGAACATTTCCACCAGCCTCAGGCCCGGCGGATCAGGGAGCGGGTGTGGTCCTTCTTCGACGAGATGGATGCGGTGATCTCGGACTTGCTCGAGTGGACCTCGGACGAGGATTATGTCGTGACGATGTCGGACCACGGCTTCGGTCCCAAGGACAAGGTCGTGAACCTGAATCTCGCTCTCAAGGAGTGGGGTCTGCTGTCGCTCTCCGGCGCGGCCGGCCTGTCGAGCTCGCAGGGGCTGCGCAAGGTCGCCGGCCGGGCGAAGAAAAGCCTCCCTCGATCGTTGAGAAAGCGCGTCAAGGGGGCCGCGCACTCCTCGATCGATTGGTCAAGGACCAAGGCGTTCGCGGCCCCCAATCCCCAGCAGGGGATTTACGTGAATCTCGAGGGTCGCGAGCCCCACGGCTCGGTTCCCCAGTCTGCCTACGACGAGGTGCGCCGCGAGATCACCGCCCGGTTCTCGGAGCTGAGAGACCCCGTGGACGGCAAGCCCGTGCTCGACCGCATGCATCTCAGGGAGGAGGTCATGTCGGGGGCCGAGACCCCCGATGCTCCGGACCTCTTTCCGGTGTGCCGCGACTACACGTACGAGCTCTCCGACGGTCTCTATTCGGCCGCAGTGCTCACCGACTACAGGGAGCTGCCGCGCGGCTTTCACCACATGGACGGCATCTTCTCGATCACCGGGCCGGGAGTGGCCGCCGCCAGCGGGCTGGGGGCCAGCCTCTACGACATTGCCCCCACCGCCCTGTACTTGCTGGGACTGGAGGTGCCCGAGGTCGACGGTCGGGTGCTGACCGAGTTCCTCTCCCCCGAGCTGGTTCGATCCCGGCCGGTCGTAACAAGGGCGATGGAGCTTCCCAACGCGGGCGAGGGGGCCTCGGCGACTCCCTACTCGGCCGAGGAGGAGGCCCAGATCGAAGAGTCCCTGCGCAACCTCGGCTATCTCTAGCGAGCCCAACTCGGGCGGCCGGCCCATCCGGTCCCCGGGTAGCTGAGCGTCAATAGTGGATCGTCAACCACCTAGGTGTTGGGACATCGTTCATCGCGACCTTGAGCAGGGCACGCGTAACCTATCCCAATAGGGGACGTCTAACGAATTAACGGCAAACAGCCGCAATCCTACGAAAGGGAAAAAATGGCAACTACAGCTCGCGACAAGACTCCGGGGCAGCTCTTTGCTCTGGTATTCGGGGCGGTCTACGTTCTAATCGGGCTGCTCGGTTTCGCCGTAACGGGCTTCGATAACTTCTTCAACTCGAGCGCCAACGAGATCTTGATCGTCTTCCCGGTCAACCCGGCGCACAACATCGTTCACCTGCTCATCGGCGCAATCTGGCTTGCCGGCTCCAGGACGGTTTCGGGAGCCAAGCTCGCTAACACGGGCATCGGTGTCGCGTACCTGGCGTTCTTCGTCCTCGGCCTCGTCGGAGCTCTTGAGTGGCTCTCGATCGAGTCGGGCATCAACGCCGACCAGATGCTGCACCTCGTTTCGGGCGGCGCCAGCCTCTACTTCGGCACCGCAGGCGCCACTGCCAGGCGGCCGGTCACGGCCTAAAGCTTCACCCGCTCAACCAGTCGGGGCTCGCCTTCGGGCGGGCCCCGATTTCGTTACTAGGCCTTGCGGGCCTGATCGAGGTCGTCGACCGCCAGGATCACTTCGGTTTCCCCGGCCGACCCGCCTCGCCACGTAAGCAGAGGAGATGTGATTCCCGGAGTCGGCCAGCCGGCGGCAGTAGCGCCCCAGCTCGCCGGGTCGGTCGTCGACCGTAATCACCAGCACCTGGCGGGTTCCGACGATCTCGTAGCCCCGACTCCCCCTCCCTCGATCCGGTGGTAAATGTCCTCGGTCCGCTTCTACCCACGGAGTTTTGTGGGTGGATGTCCTCAGTCCGCCTTTGCCACCGCGGCCCCCCGGCAACTGTTTTCCTAGTGGGCTCCCTCGGTGCTCAGCACCGCCCGCAGAGTCCGCCACAGAATCCACAAGTCGAGCGACAGCGACCAGTTCTGGATGTAGAAGAGGTCGTAGCGAACGTAGTCGGCGAAGCTCGTCTCGGTGCGCCCGGAGACCTGCCACAGCCCGGTGATCCCCGGCTTGACGCTGAGCCGGTTCGAGATCCAGTCGTCGTATTGCTCGACCTCGCTGGGCAGGGCGGGCCGGGGACCAACCAGGCTCATGTCGCCGCGCAGCACGTTCAGAAGCTGGGGCAGCTCATCTAGCGAATAACGACGGAGCTTCTTGCCGACGCGAGTGATGCGAGGGTCTTCCTTGAGCTTGAACAACAGGCCCGGTCCCTCCGAGAGGTGCTCGAGCTCGGCCCGCTTGCGCTCGGCATCCTGATTCATGGTGCGGAACTTGAGGCAATCGAAGCGCTTGCCGTCGCGCCCCACCCTGACCTGGCGGAAGATCGCCGGGCCCTCAGAGTCCCTTCTGACCCACAGCGCAGCAGCCGCCAGCAGTGGGCTCAGCAGCAGTAGCCCGAGAGCCGCGCCCATAACGTCCAGGGTGCGCTTGATCGTTTGCTGGACCCTGTCCATGCCCGTTCGCCGGATGTAGAGCAGGGGGACGCCGGCGACAGACTGGACGACCATGCGTGAGGCCATGAGGTCGAGCGTCCCCGATGTGATCTGAAGATCGACGTCGACACCCTGCAGCTCCCAGATGAGACGGTTGAGCCGCGAGGCGTCGTCGAAAGCGGAGGCCGCAACCAGGACCAGGCCGGCGCTGTGAAAGTCGATGAGTTCCCTGAGCTCGCTGGGGGGGCCGATGACATTGTGTCCTTGGTAGATTTCCTGGCCGATGGGAGCGTTGTCTTCGACGAAGCCGACGATCTCGTAGCCGAGCCACGTTTCTCGCTCGAGCGTCTTCGCCACCGTGCGTGCCTCGTGGTTGGCACCCACCACGATGGTTCGGGTGACGTCTCCTCCTCGCCGACGCAGAAAGTGAAGGATCTTGCGTACCGCAAGGCGTTCTCCGCCCACCACGGCCAAGCCGCACAGCGCTGCGAACAGGACCCAGGCGCGCGCGATGTTGAGCGCTAAAACTGAGTCGGCGACGAAGATCAGCACCGTGCCGGCCACTACGCCGTGGAAGACCTGTTTGAACTCGTTCACCGGACCCAAGACCTGGCGGGGTTCGTAGAGGCCGTAGAGATAGAACAAGAGCACATGCACGGGTGTGGCGATGAGCGTCACCAAGGTGTAGTCGACGCTCGTGGCGGGAGAAGTGTTCAGGACCTCGAAGCGAAGGATCGAGGCGATGAACAGTGCCGAGGAGACGGCTACGGCATCGGCCGCAACTCTAAGCGCAATGCGCTTGGCGCTGCGAGACTGGAGCGGCTGCTTGGAACGCGAGGGTTCGGTGTCGTCCAGTGCGACTGCTGGCTGCGCCATTGCCGATAAGGATCCGCTCAGAGGTACCCGAGTCCTCGCAGGGACTCCTCGATGGCGGCCTCTTCCTCCTTGGAGTAGGGCGAGCTCTCATGCCTGGTACCAGATGATATGGCGGCCGTGTACTGGATGGGTCGCTCCTTCAGCGCGGCTTCCTGCAAAGCTGCGGCCAGCACCGAACCGTCGAGGCCCTCGGGCACCTTTAGGCCTGCGAGGTGGAGCAAGGTGGGAGTGACATCCATGACGGTGCCCTGTAGGCGCGCCCCGGCGTCTACTTCGGGAGCTCTAAGCGCGACGATCCCGGCGGGGTGGTGGACGCCGCGTGGCAGATGGCTGAGATCCTTGAAGGGTTCTTTGTGGAAGACCTCGTCGTCGAGCTCGAAGCGGTGATCGCGCATCACCGGCAGGAGGTCGGGGGCCCCCTCGAGGGCCTGTCCAAAGAAGACATCCTCGGAACGGTGCACGACATCGACCACCAGATCGCCGTCGGGACCGACAAGACTCATCAGGGCGACCGCGATCTCGTCCTTGAGCGCCTTCAGCTCGGAGGGCTCGACGCACCCGTAGCGCTCGCGGCCTTTGAGATTGATGAAGATCCCCTGCTGCGGGATCGGGGACGCGAACGCCTTGGTCTGGTCCCAGTCGATGGCCGCAAAGGTCGCTCCCTTGGCTCCGCGCGCAACGCGTGCCGGCAGCGCGCGCTTGGCCAGCGGCACCAGGCTGCGGGCGAACTTCGTCTGCATGGCCTTGGCGAGGGGTTTGATCTTGAGATAGCCCCACTTCTCCAGGAGCGCGTTGGTGTGTACCGAGCACTCCCATGCGGTGAAGCCGTGATCCGAGCACACCAGGGACGTCCCATCGCGCCCGGCGTAATCGTCGAGGAGACCGACGATGTCGTCCATGAGCCGGTAGCAGCGCAAGAGCGGGGGCCGGATGCGCGCGGCCTCCGGGGTGTCGAAGAGCAGGGAGGAGCGATCTAGGTAGCGGTAGTAGACATGCTGGAGCCGGTCGGGCGACTCGAGCACGGAGAAGACGATGTCGACCGGCTCCTCGTCGAGGAGCCGCTCGAGCACTGTCTTGCGCTGCTCGAGAACCGCGAGCGCTCGCACGCACAGCTCGTCGTCGCGATAGTCCTTCTCCCAATTGGCGCTGGTGTCGACCTGGTAGCCGGGAGCCCATGACAGCACCCTCTCCTCGAGAGAGGCCGGGTGGGCAAAGCCCTTGAGCTCCTCGGAGAAGCCGGGCGTCATCATGCCCGAGATCATCCAGCCGTGAAGGGGCCGGGGAGGATAGGAAAGCGGCAGGTTGTAGATGCCCGTGGTGGTTTCCTGGGCGTTGGCCATCTCCCACAGAGTCGCCGAGCGGATCCGCCCGGCGTGCATCAGCTCCTGGCGCTCGGCTTGGGCGTTGCCGGCATAGAAACCGTATATGCCGTGGCGGCCGGGGTTGACGCCGGTCACCGCCGAGGTCCACGCCGGCGGGGTGTAGGTGGGGACTGTAGAGGTCAGCTCGCCCCACGCTGAAGTGGCCTTCAGCGCGCCGAGTCGCGGCATGACGTCGTCCTCGATGAGGGGGTCGAGGAGATGCCACGCGACCCCGTCGAGCCCTATGACCACGGCCCTTCTCGGCATCACCAAATCAATCCGTCCAGATCTTTGTCACGAGCGCGAGCGCTCGAGCGGCGTCGAGGTCTGACTCCTCGAGGATCGTGAACCGCCCCGGGCGCGTCTGGGGGGCACACAGCAGCACTTCGACGACGTCGTTCTGCGACAGCCCGAGCTGTGAGGGGTGATCCGGGAGCCCTACCTTTCGGAGGCGGGCGCGCAGAGCCGAGGCGTCGTCTCCGTAGAGGGTGGTCGAGATGATGCAGCCGAACGCCACTTGAGCCCCGTGCAAGGCGCGGCCCGGAAAGCGCTCATCGATGGCGTGCGAGATCTCGTGCTCGCCACCGGAAGCCGGCCGCGAGTTTCCTGCGCGGATCATTGCAAGCCCGGAGATCACGAGCGCATCCGCTAGCTCCCGCAGCCGGGCTGGGTCACGCCCGGTTCGTTCGATGTCTGAGTCGAAGTGAGGGGAGATGCGCTCGAAGGACTCCGTCGACAGCTCCCAGGCGCGCTTGTCCACTGTCGCCAGCCCTCGCTCGGAGGCCAGGGCCCAGTCGCGCAGCGCCAGGGGGTTGGCGAGCAGATCGCCGAGCCCGGCCGCGACCGACTGCAGCGGCGCGCTCAAGAGGGTCGGGACCGAGATGAATACCAGGCGGGGAGCGACCGCGCCCACACTCTGTCCGCATCCGGACCCGGCGGGGACGACTGCTACCGGAGAACAGATGCCGTCGTGGGAGGGCTGCGTGGGGACCGCCACGACCGCGACGCCGGCGCGCGCCGCGGCGAGCTTGGCCACGTCGAGGCAGCGGCCGCCTCCGATGGCCACGACGGCATCTGCGCCGCGCCGGCGAGCAAGGCCACCGAGGTCGAGAGCCCAGCGCTGGTCTGCCCCGGCGATCGGCTGCACGTACTCCACCGGGTTCTCTATGGCCGCACCGAGTCTCTTTCCGTGTGAGGTCGCCACCACCAGCGGCGCCGAGACGCCCAGGATCTTCAACCGTTGTGCCAGCTCGTGGGCGGCGTCGTCCTCGGAACCGTCCTCGTGGACGACGACTTCGGGGAAAGCGTTCAGCCCCATGCCTGCTCATGCTGTTCGAGGACCGCCATCGCCCCTGCCACGTCCTCGGGACTGTCCACCTCCGCGTACTCGTCCTCCTCCACGGCAGTGGCGCGCGCCCCGATTCGCCCAAGCATGCGGGCGTACACGTCTTCGTAGTAGAGGGCAGTCTCGGCCGTCCACTGAAGCGAGGTGGCGATGTCGCCGTAGACGCGCGCGGCCCGCGGGCGGATCACCGACACTCCGCAGAACTCCCCGTGGCTGCGAACCATCTTGATGTTCTTGCCGATGGCTCTGACCGTGTCCCCGTCGAGCTCGACCCGCATGTCTTCTGCTTCCAGCCGCCGCCGGCGCTGCACGGCGAGGACGAGGTCTGAGTCCGATGCAACCGCTCGCTCCAGCACTGCCGGAGCGATCACGATGTCGGAGTTCAGCACGAGCACATCCATGCCGGGGGACTGGTCGAGTGCCATGCGCACCGAATGGAAGTTTCCCCACGACGCAAAGCGGGTGTTTCTCACATAAGCGACCTGCAGGCCCTCGGAATGGTCTGAGAGGTAGGCCTCCAATGCCCGGAAGCCGAAGCCCGTGATCACCAGTAGGTCCGTTATCCCGGTTCTCTCGAGCGCCTTCAGCAGGTAGTGGAGGGGAGGCTCTTTGTCGTCGAGTGGGATGAGCGACTTGGGTCCGGCTCCCCCCATCCTGACGCCGCGACCGGCGGCCAGCAGCACGGCCCTTAGCTTCGCCATGACACCTCCACAATGCGGTCTCGCCGCAGGACCCTCTTCCACTGCAACACATCGCCGCGGCGCTCGAAGCCGGGAGCCTTGACCGCCCGCGCGCCGCGTGGAAGCGACACCCGCACGGTGGTGGTCTCCGGGCGGACCTTCGGCTGGTGCTGGAGCGCGAGGCGATAGACCCATCTCTGCCCGGCTCTGTCGACCGCGTTCGGGACCGTGTAGGCGAAGCGAGTTGAGCCCTCTTCGCCGAGCGGGATCTCGAGTGTTGCCGTCCACACCGTCTTGCCCCTCTCGGAGTGAGTTGCGGGGGATTCGGGACCGGGCCACGCAGCCGCGACCGGGGCGTCGATGCGGGTCCCCTCCACCCCCGCGCCCTGCAGCCTGGCGCGGCCCGGCACATAGACGTTGATCATGGGTCGGTGCAGGGCCCAGCCTCGGCTGAGAGTACCCGCCGCCCTGCCCACGTTGCCCAACACGTAACGGGCCTGGGGCAGGAAGGCACCGTTTCCTATCGAGACTTCGGTTGCAACACGAGCGCTGCGCCCGGTCGGCCTGACGTCGATGGTGGTGTTCATGTCAGCGAAGAAGTCCAGCTTGTTGCCACCGACGTTTTGCTGCACGACATTCAGGTAGTCGCCGGCTACTCCCTGCTCGATGGCGCCGTCCCAGTCCATGCGCTCAACGAACGCCTGCTCCGCCTCGTCGCGCATCCACATCTGCATGTGCTTCTCTGCAAGCGACTGCCCGAACCCTTCTATGAGCGTGCTGGGGTGCTTGGGCCTCAGCAGGTTGCGATAGAAGCCCTCCACGATTCCGCTAAGCGTTGCGCGCCTTATTCCGGGGTTGGGAGTGGCGGCGTAAGCGCGGTTGAGAAACAGGTTAACTACCTTCGAGGCCTTGACCCGCCGCCCGCCCGGCGTCTTGAACCCCCCCACTCCCTTGAGAGCCTGCTGCATCACGACCGGGTCGATGGCGAAGAAGCCATCGATTTGCGGAAGAGCCTGGGCCTGGAACTGCTTGGCCGAGGCTTCGGCGTAGGCGAGCATGAGCCGGGCCGACAGCGGCCAGTCGGGTGACCAGTTGGCGTTACCGAATCGCTGTGCGTCGGGGATCTCCCGCAGGTACCAGGCGTCTTCGGGAAGGGGGATGTGGAGGGGTCTGCGGTTCACGTCGACGTCGTAGACGCTCTGGTCCGGTTGGAGGTCGAGCTTTCCGTCTGAGATCGAGAACACCGCGAAGCGCAGCATCGCTCCTCCCGTCCCCCGCAGCTCGGCCGAATTCTGCATGCCGAGCAGGTAGCGGCGCGGCTCGTCGGCGCCCAAGATCGAGGGCAGCACCTCGAAGCCGGCTTCGGCATCGGCCAGCAGCTCGTCGTTGGCGGATGCGCCGTCGAGCGCCTTGGCAAGCGGCCGCCGAAAGCGGCGCGGTAGCTCCTGAGGGTCCACAGCCGCCAGCTCCTCGGCGGCGCCCCGCACATCGGAGCGGATCGAAGCGATCAGCTCGCCCACCGCGCGGATGCGGCCGATACGGAAGCGGGAGCCACCCCGCTTGTCATTGACGTCCTTGAACACGAGTTTGTCCGGCCCCCGAAGTGCGCCCTGAGCGATCTCGAGCGTGCCTTCGGCCGCGGCGGCGGAGTGCTCCAGAGCGCTCACCAGGTGACCCATCTCCCCCAGGGCTGCGTCGACGCGGGGGTTGAGACGGGCGAGGCTTATCAGGGGAGATGCCGGCCGATAGCCGGCGCGCGCCCGGCGGGCCGCCGCACTTCCCTGTGCGGTCGCGAAGCGGGCCTTCTTGCGCTTGCCGGCGGTGAGCGCTTCCTCGGCATCGGCGAGCTGGGTGCGAGCCTCCGTCAGGCCGTCGACGAGGCGATAGGGGGCCGCGAGCATCTGTGCCCACAGCAACGCGCCCGCCAGGGTGGCGAGTAGCGCAGCGAGGCCGATCAGGCCTGCGGGCGGCCGGGCATGAGAGTCGCGCATGGCCCCTATCGTCGCGCGGCCCGCTCTCTCAGACGCGGAGCCACCTCCTTGGCGAACAGAGCGATCGATTCTGCCGCCGGCTCGTTGTCCATGCCTGGGTAGTGGTGGCGAACCACGAGATGGGACTCTGGGTAGGCGCTGAGGACGTCGACCAGGGGTTCGAGATAGGCCGTGACCTCGTCCGGTGTCCCATATGCGAGCGATGGTCGCAGGCTGTCTTCGTCCGGAGGGATCACCCTGAGAGGCGTGCCGGGGACGTCGGTCCCCTCCCGCCACCCGCTGTAGGTGCCGAGCTGGTGCCCTGCGCCGGCGCGCACCACTGGCCAGTCGCGCTCGGGGTCCTCGGTGACGAAGCCGTTTTGCAGCACGCCCACCACCGGAGGGCTTGAGTGGCCGGCTGCGGCTCTCTCGGCACCGGCCATCTGAAAACATTCCGCGACGCGCTCGAGCGAGGCGCGGGACGAGATGTAGCCGTCTCCGATGCGGCCCGCCCGCTTCACCGCCGGGTCGACGAAGCCACCGAGGAGGATGGGGGGCGTCCGTTGCGGCTTGGGGGTGACGGAGACCCCCTCATAGTTGTAGTGGCGGCCGGAGTAAGAGAAGCGCTCCTCTCCCCAGGCCAGGCGCAGGACCTCGACGAGCTCGGTGAGCCGGCGGGGGCGCGACGAGACCTGGATGCCGAACTCCCGGAACTCCTCTTCTCGCCATCCGACACCGAGCCCGCAGATCGTTCTCCCTCCCGAGATCTGATCGCACACCGCAAAGTCCTCGGCGAGCCGGATCGGGTCGTGGAAGGGGGCCAGGATGACGCCGGTGCCTAGCTCGATCCGCTCTGTGACCGCCGCCATGGCCGCCATCATCACGACCAGCGAGGGCAGGTAGCCGTCCTCTGCGAAGTGGTGCTCGGAGACCCACGCGGCATCGAGCCCGGCGGTCTCGGTCAGCTTGGTGAGCTCGAGGATGGTCCGGTACTCCTGGTTGAAGGTGCGGCCGCTGGAGGCGGGGATCTGTCCGGTGAAGAGGCCGACGCCGAGCTTCAGGGCCATTTCCATCTCCTTTGGGGACGCCGAGTGGTGGTGAGACCCTATAGAGCATTCGGGCCACCACTCGGCACGGGAACCTCCCCGGCGCCGGCGGTGTAATCGGTGAACATGACTCTGGGTGGAGCGGCAGCGACCGCAATTGGTGGAGCGGCAACGACCGGAATTGGCGGAGCGGCAGCGACCGGAATTGGTGGAGCGGCAACGACCGGAATTGGTGGAGCGGCAGCGACCGGAATTGGTGGAGCGGCAACGACCGGAATTGGTGGAGCGGCAACGACCGGAATTGGAGGGGCCGACCACTGGAGGACCAGCTCGTGGAACGCGCCAGAAAGGGCGACATAGATGCCTACGAGGAGCTCGTCCGGCTCCACCAAGGGCTCGCCCAGCGGGTCGCCTACGTGGTCGTGGGGTCGGAAGCCGAGGCTCAGGATGCGGTCCAGGAGGCGTTCGTGAAGGCCTACTACGCTCTGGGGAGCTTCCGGGCCGGGGCGAGCTTTCGGGCGTGGCTCATGGCCATCGTCCACAACGAGGCCGCCAACCGTGCCCGCAGCGCCTCCCGCCGCTCGACCCTGTTCCTGCGCGTGGCCGAGGACCGCTCCTCTGGGGACGCGGCCTGGTCCCCCGAGGCGGCGGTCCTTGCAGCCGAGCGGGGGGCGGCCGTGGGGGTGGCGCTCGGCTCTCTGGCCCCGCGAGACCGCGCCGTGATCGCTCTGCGCTATTTCGAGGACCTGTCCGAGAAGGAGATGGCCACAGC
>JACDAL010000074.1 GCA_013695465.1 Actinomycetota bacterium
GTAAGGTCTGTCCTTTGTCAGTGTTGATTTCTCGTCAGGGCGATTACCTCGTTGCTTCCATTGTGTCCGACCTATCCGATTCGCAGGTCGTTGCCCTTCGAGCCGAGCTTATCCATAAGGTAGGAAAACTTCGTTCTCGGGGGGTCATCGTCGACGTCGGCGGCTTAGACGTGATCGATTCATTCGTGGCTCGGTCACTTCGCTCCATTGCTCTCACTGTGAGGTTGCGTGGCGCAGAAACGGTCGTGGTTGGGATACAGCCAGATGTCGCCATCGCAATGGTGCAGTTTGATTTAGACTTGCACCCGATCCACGCGGCACTCGACCTCGATGAGGCATTCTTGCTTCTCGAGCACTGGATTGAGGGGAACCGAGAGGATGGGAGATGACATTATCGTCTCCATCCATTCCGATCAAGACATGGTGGTGGCGCGCGCCCAAAGCAGAAGTCTGGCCGATAGTCTCGGCTTTTCGCGAACCGAAGCTACCTTGATAGCGACCGCCGTCTCCGAAATTGCTCGCAACATCCTGATGCACGCCGGACGCGGCGAGATATCGATGAGGCCGTTGCGCGAAGACGTCCGATGCGGGCTAATCGTCGTCGCGCAAGATTCTGGTCCTGGTATACGCGACGTCTCTCGAGCCGTTGAATCTGGATTTGCGTCGACAGGCGGACTTGGGTTAGGGCTCCCCGGAGCTAGGCGGTTGATGGACGAGTTCGAAATCGAGTCCGAGCCCAGCGAGGGAACGACGGTGACAATGACGAAATGGAGAATGCGGGACGATTTGGAACGTCTTCGCGAAAGAAGGCTTCGCCGCGTGGTCGATCCAGGACCTTGAGCACGCTCGGTTTCGGTGCGGCCTACCGGGCAGGCTTCCACGATCATGTGGTTAGCGCCGGTGAGAGAAGCCTGCGAGCAGCCTATGAGCTGGGTCGTGTGGCGGTTGGTCGTGGGCTGAGTCTTTTGGACCTCGCGGAGGTCCATCACGAGGCGCTCTGGTCTGAGATCCGCCTCGAGGGTGTAGACGCGGAGGCCGTCGTTCGGGCGGCCGGCGAGTTCTTTCTCGAGAGCGTTTCCGCCTATGAGATGGTGCGGCGGGGATTCGAGGAGGCTCGCCAGGCGGCGCTCCTTCAGGGATCGCGTCTGGATATGCTCCGACAACTGTCTGACTTCCTTGCCGATACGTCACTGGTTTCCGATGCGCCGGGGTCGCTCGAGGAGGTCATGCGGCTCATCGCGGAGCACGCTCGTGAGCTCATCGGAGCCCGGCTCTGCGTGGTGAGCCTCACCGACGACGGACGGCCGCTCCGGGCGTCGTCCTACTCGCCGGACGATGTTGATCAAACCGGAAAGCTCGAAGCCGACCATTTGTCGGCGGTCGCCTCTTTGCCCAATGCGCCAGAGGAGCGAATACGTGCTGCGCTGAGCTCACTTGACGGGAAGGAGCTTGGGTCCCTGGAGCTCTTCGACAAAGAGGAAGGCTTCACGGCCGTGGATAAGGCGACTCTCGTTCACCTTTCACAGGTAGCCTCTGCAGCCGTCGAGAGATTACGTCTGCACATGACCGGGTACCCTGGGGACTGATTCGAGTCGTCGATTACGAAGGCTGCTGCTTTTCGATCCGCCGGGTAACGCACTACCTCACGAGTCGCCAGCTTCTTCACGTACTCCAGATGGCGGTGAACAACCGCGGTCGACAAACCGCCTCATCCACTCCCCTTTAGTGACCATGCAGTGGCCAATATAGTGCGTTCCTTTCCACCGCACCCGATTTCCCTGGACACCCGATAAGCGGACATGATGATGGTCCGCGGAGGAGGTAGTCCGTGGGAACAGGGAGGTCAGCGGTGGCGACCCGGAAGGGCGAGGAACCATCGAGAGAAGGCCGCTGGTCGGCGAGGAAGAAGGCCGACGCGGTGGTGCGGCTGCTGCGCGGCGAGAGCCTCGACGAGCTGAGCAGGGAGCTGCGGGTCGAGGCACACCGCCTGCAGGCGTGGCGCGACGAGTTCCTGGCCGGCGGCATCGAGGGACTCAAGGCGAGACCACTGCAACCGGAGGATCGAAAGCTAAGGGAAGCCGAGCGAAAGATCGGCGAGCTCACGATGGACAACGAGATCCTGCGGGCGGCGGCCCGAAAAAGGGGGCTCCAGATCCCGCCGCGGAAGCGGCCGAGATAGCGATGGAACTGGAGATTGCCAGAAAACGCGTGTGCGACGTCTTGGACGCGCCGCGCTCGACGATCTACGCGCGCGAAGCGGCCTCCATGCGCGACCAGGGTGGCGTGGTCATTACGTTGCCCAAGCGCGGTCCCAAGACCGACATCTCCGACGAGACCCTGCTGATGGTGATCCGCCAGGTCATCGACGAGAGCCCGTTCTCCGGCGAAGGCCATCGCAAGGTCACCGCCTATCTGCGCCGCAAGAAGAAGGTCTTCGCCGGGCGCAAGAGGGTGCTGCGCATCATGCGGGCTAACGGGCTGTTGGCACCACAGCGCGACAAGAAGCGCCGCAAAGCCCGGGCCCACGACGGTACGATCATCCCCCAGGCGCCGGACCTTCTTTGGGGCACGGACGCGACCATGGCGTGGACCAAGAACGACGGCTGGGTATGGGCGTTCTGCTTGATCGATCACTTCACCGCAGAAGCCTGGACCTCGGTCGCCAAGCGCGGAGATCGCTTCGCCTGCCTCGAGCCGATCTACGATGCAGTCACCGATCGCTCCGGTCGCGTCGACGCAGACCTAGCGCGCGGCACCGCCCTCAGACACGACTGGGGGCCGCAATACACCTCCGGGCACTTCCAGGGCGCGATCAGATGGCTGGGGATCGAAGACAGCCCTGCGTTTGCCGGCGAACCACCCTGCAACGGTTGTGCGGAACGTTTCATCAGGACGCTCAAGGAGCAGTGCCTGTTGGCACGCCTCTACAAAGACCTCGAGGATCTGCGTCAAGCGGTGATTGAGTTCACCCGTCGGTACAACCAAGAGTGGCTCATCGAACGGCACGGTCACTGCACGCCTCGTGAGGCCTACACGGCCGCAAAGGAATCAAGAGCAGCATGATTGCCAGGACCAACGCCCCAACCCATTGGGATCGCGGCTCTCAGAGCTTCTCAGAGGCAGGTTTTCGAGGCGATCGCGGGAAATGCATACTCTCGCCGTTACATCGGGCGCTCAACACGACTCATCGATTAAGCTCAGGAAACTGTCCAAGGAACCGGGTCCGGTTCACCTCCGGTTAACGTTCGACGATGAGCGAGTTGAACTGGGCGGGCAACTACAGATACCGGGCCGACAAACTGCACCGACCGTCGACGCTGGAGCAGGTGCAGGAGGTCATCGTCAACGCGCCTCAGATCCGCGTTCTCGGTTCACGGCATTCGTTCACCGGCATCGCCGACTCCTCGGAGCTGCTTACCCTGGACGGTCTGCCCGCGGACGTCGTGATCAACCACGCAGCGGGCACGGTCTCCTTCTCTGCCGGCATGAGGTACGGGGAGCTCGCCGAGGCGTTAAAGGCCGAGGGTGTGGCCCTTGCCAACTTGGCGTCATTGCCTCACATCTCCGTTGCGGGGGCGGTCGCAACCGCTACACATGGCTCCGGCGACGCCCACGGCAACCTCGCGACCTCGGTTGCAGGGCTGGAGATCGTTATGTCCTCTGGCGAGATCCTCACCGCATCCAGAGGTGACGCCGACTTCGACGGTCTCGTCGTCGGGCTCGGTGCGCTAGGCGCGACCACCCGACTCATTCTGGATGTTCAACCCGCCTACCGCGTGCGGCAGCGTGTGTTCGAAGGCCTCGGTTGGGATGCCTTGTTCGAGAACTTCGACGAGATCACTTCCACAGGCTACAGCGTGAGTGTGTTCACCCGCTGGAGCGAAGCGATCGATCAGGTTTGGGTGAAGACCCGGATGACCGATGCACCCGAGCCGGATCGCGGTGACCTCTTCGGCGCGATCGCCGCGACCGTCGACCGACATCCGATTCTCGGTCTCGACCCTGTCAACTGCTCGCCGCAGTTGGGCGTGCCGGGCCTGTGGTCCGACCGCCTGGCGCACTTCCGCACCAACTTCACGCCAAGCAGCGGCCAGGAGCTCCAATCAGAATACCTGGTGCCGCGCCAGCACGCCCCTGCGGCGATCCAGGCTGTGCGTGCGCTGACCGACGCCGTCCAACCTTTGATGAAAGTGTCCGAGATTCGCACCGTAGCCGCCGATCAATTGTGGATGAGCCCACAATACGGACAGGACACCATAGGCATCCACTTCACTTGGAAGCGTGAGCCGGACGCCGTCGAGCACGTGCTCGTGGACATCGAGGGCGCGCTGGCCCCGTTCGATGCGCGCCCGCACTGGGGCAAAGTGTTCCTCGCGGACGCTCCCTTAATCGCCCCCCTGTATGAGCGCTTGCCCGACTTTATTCGGATGGTCGACCGGCTCGACCCGCGCGGTGCGTTCCGCAACGCCTGGCTGACTACCCGCCTGCTCGGCCGTGGTTGAGTTTCCCCTATTTGAACGATAGCCTTAGCCTGTAGCGGTTCGACCGGAACCGCCCGCAAAGTGGTATCGAGAACGGCAAAAAGGCGGCCGAGTAAGGCGAGCGCCAACGGCGGCGTCGTCGTCGGATACCTGCGAGTGAGCAAGGATCAGCGACCGCAAAATCGTCCTCCACGGCCCGCGTCGACCACGACGGCTCGAACACCTCGTAGGTCGTACGCCCGAGTAGGATGCCTCGGCAACCTTCCGTGACCGCGCCGGCCTCTCCCATCTGGGGGTCGAAGCCGTAGTCGAACGTCCACGTCGGCGCGTCGATCACGCCGTCGAGGCTAATGAACTCGTGCACGTGTATTGCTCCCATTTCTCTTCTCCGTGTTGATGTTGCGGTTTAGACCTCGCCAGTCTCTCGTCGGCGTGGTCAGTGTAGTTGCTGGCGATGAGCCGGCAGTTGAAGGGAGGAAGCACTTCGCTCAAGGAATAAGGCCATTGTGCTCGGGGCTTTTCACGACAAACGCTTCTTCACAGGACGCACCGGGGAACGCTACTCAAAGCTCGCTGGAGAGGAAGCCTTCGTAGGCGCGCTGGGTGTTGGTTGCTTGCGCACCCTCTACCTGGTGTAAGGGGTGCAAACCTTGATCTCTCGGACCGGCTGCGTGGGGAGTGGGTTGTGGCGGTCGTTTATAACCACTTCTCGGCCGCCTTCGCAGCGCGTGATCTGGGCGACGAAGGATCGGACATGGGATCGCACCTTCGACCTTGCCTTTCCCTACGATCGTGACTCGGTCGCCCACATCGCGACAAAAACTTCTTTCTCGAATCGCCCGGGAGAACGTTGTCAATGGCCAAGGACAATCCTCTCGGTATTCCAGGTGTGACGCAGCAGGTTAGGTAAAGCCAGATAATCGGTGCATCTCAGTGTCGATGCGATGCGGACACCGCCTCCGCGTAAATCCGCTCGTAGCTCTCCACCACAATGTCCCATTTGTGATTGGATCTCACGTACTCGTAACCCGCCCGGCCCACGTCACGCGCGTATTGCTGATCGCGAAGAACCCGTAGCACCTTCTCCGAGATCCCCAGCGCATCGGACGCCACCAGGAGATGACGCTCCGGTTCCGCGTCGATGCTCTGCAGGGCAAGAGGGGTGGTGACGCAGGGAAGACTGTTCGCCCATGGCCTCGAGCAGCTTGTTTCTGATGCCTGTGCCGTTGATCATCGGACACACCGCGACGGTGCTACGACTCAGCCACGACCGCATCTCTGAAACCTCTCCGGTGACCTCCACGCCCGGGTATGCCACCAGGCGACGAACCCTCTCTGAAGGGGACCTGCCTACGATTGAAAGCCGCACCTTCGGGAACGCCGGCCGGACCAAGGGCAATACGCTCTTCACCAAGAATTCTGCGGCGACCTCATTGGGGGGTAGTTCATGACTCCGTGGAAGATCAAACGGCCGTCATCCCTTTGGCCGTTCTCCGAGTAGGCAGCCGTGTCGACGCCGTTGGGAACCACGGCTACCCGAAGCCGCGGGTCAACCGCTAAGCTCTCTCTTGTCTGCTTCGCTGACCACTGTGACCAGAGCGAAGCGATGGTGCCACCGCCGAATGAACCGCCTGACCCGAAGTACCTCCGTCTCCAGCATCTTGCGCTTCAAACCGTTCGAGCCTTGAGCTCGCGCCTCGACGTTCAGGTGCCAAGCGTCCAACGCGGCCAGTATCCCCGGGGTGGGGCCCAGCAACTCCGCCAGCCACGCAAGCCGGCCGGGAGAAGCCACATGGACGATGTCCGGCTTGAAACGCTCCAGTTGCTCCCTCACGGGCTATCGCATGATCCGAGCGAGCGCCGCCACTCGCATGGGAGTCCCGTGAAGAAGGGCTTCCACACCGGAGGCGGCCCTGTCGGCGGCACCACCGCCGAACGGGCTCAGGAGCCTCAACCGGTCGTCGCCTCCATCTTCGGGTGCTTGGTCGCTGCCCCGCACCCCGATTACCACCACCTCATGAGACTTGGAGAGCCTCTCCAACACGGCGCTCACTTGCAGGCGGTATCCGTTGACGGGCCCATAGGGGGCTTCCGACACGCACATCAAGATCCGCGACATGACCCACTCTTTAGCTTGCCAAGTCCTCCCAGGTGATGCCTGCGGCCAAAACCTCAACCGGTCGGCGGCACGCCCTTTCTACCCGATCGTAGCCGCCACACGACCGTTTACGTAGGGGTTACAGGTCGATTCGCACACAGGCGGACGATCCCATACGTCGTGGGCGTTAGGCCGGTCGGTCTGGAGGCGGATACTCGCGGGTTGCTCCAACCGCATCCGGTCGGTCATTCCCGCCCGCTTGGGCGGCCTGATCCTTGCGCTCCCGGGCCCGCTCCACGATGCGCTCCTTGGAACCCGACGCCTCCTCCTTGAGGTTGGCGGACTCCTGCTCGGCTTTCTGCGACGCTCGCTCCCAGTACTTGCTCATGGTCTTGATACCGCCACCGCCGATGGCGACGACCGATGAGCCGACGATGATGGCCAAGGCCGCATAGAAAAGTCCGATAACGATGTTCTGGGCGATGTTTAGCTGGTCCAGAGCGGCGAAAACGGCGATGCTCAAGATCATCACGCTTACCGCCACCGCCAGCGCCTTGCCGTAGCTGAGGCCACCTAGGGAGGCCTCGATTACCTCTTTGAACGCGGCAGCTACCGCAGCACCGATGA
>JACDAL010000075.1 GCA_013695465.1 Actinomycetota bacterium
TCATCGGTGCTGCGGTAGCTGCCGCGTTCAAAGAGGTAATCGAGGCCTCCCTAGGTGGCCTCAGCTACGGCAAGGCGCTGGCGGTGGCGGTAAGCGTGATGATCTTGAGCATCGCCGTTTTCGCCGCCCTGGACCAGCTGAACATCGCCGAGAACATCGTCACCGGCCTCTTCTACGCAGCTTTGGCCATCATCGTTGGCTCCTCCGTCGTAGCCATCGGCGGTGGGGGCATCAAGACCATGAGCAAGTACTGGGAGCGAGCGTCGCAGAAAGCCGAGCAGGAGTCCGCCAACCTCAAGGAAGAGGCATCGGGCTCCAAGGAGCGCATCGAGCAACGGGCCAAGGAGCGAAAGGACCAAGCCACCCAAGCCGGCGGGAGCGACCGATCGGATGCGGTTGGTGCAACCCGCGAGTACCCGCCTCCAGACCGACCGGCCTGACCGGATCGGGCTCTTGGATACAATCCAGCTGATTACGGAAAGGGATCGAAATGGCGGTGAGTAGCGAGCGAGAACGGAACGGCAACGACAGGGTAGTTCGGGAGCAGGCTCAGACTCGCGGCGGCGTGTCGTTCGTCTCCATCATCACAGGAGTCGTGGTCGCGATCGGCGCCTTCATTGTATTGACCGCTATCCTCGGTGGGATCTTGGCGGCGATGGGCGTGGCGGAGGGCGGCATATCGCCGAACGAAGTCTCAACGGCCGGCGTCGGGGCCGGCATCGGGCTCGTCATAGTTCAGTTCCTGGCCTACTTCTGGGGTGGCTACACCTCAGGCCGGATGGCGCGTGGGTCTGGAGTCCTCAACGGGATCCTGGTGCCGATCGTTGCGATCATCCTGGTGATAATCCTTGGGGCGATTGTGACCGGCATTACCAGCAGCACCACCAACTTGCGGCCCTCCGATGTCCAGCAACTTCCACTTCCGCTGGGAAGCCTCAGCGACATCGGCACAGTCGTGGGCATCGCCCTGCTGGTGGCCATGCTCGTCGCCGGGGCGCTCGGCGGTGCTTTGGGCCAGCGCTGGCACACCAAGCTGGAGAAACGCGACAGAGCCTAAGGCTCTGTCCGAGAGAGTTGTCATCCCAATAGGCAAAACAGAGAGGAGACATAGTCATGGAGATTCCCAAGGAGCAGATCCTCCAGCTCTAGCAGGAGCGGGGAGCCACAGATCAAGTGTCCCAAGCTGACCAGCAACTTCCCGACCAGGTCGATCCCGAACAGCACAGCGATCTACTGTCGAACCTGGGACTTGATCCGCAGGAGCTGATGAGCAAGTTTGGCGGTGGCCTCGGCGGAGCCCTGAGCTAGAGCTAGCCTCGTCCCCCAAACTCAGGCAGAGGATGGAGTGGCGGGGACCATTACTGTTTCTATGTTCTCTCATAGGAGGTGCGTGTTGGACCGTGGAATCGAGTTGTTTGAGCACGAGCTCAAGGACATCTACGACGCCGAGAGCAAGCTAAGTCGTGAGTTGGAGGGCATGGCGAAGAAAGCCAGCGATGAAGAGCTGGTGGAGGGGTACCTGGAGCACAAACAACAAACAGACCGCCAGATCAAGAGGCTTGAGGACGTCTTCGGTATCCTCGACAAGAAGCCGAGCCGCGAGACGTGCCACGGGATCAACGGGCTCTTGAAAGAGTTCAAGTCCTTCGTCGCCGACGAAAAGCCGGCCCCTGAACTGCTTGATGTCTTTGCGGCCGGGGCGTCATTGAAGGTGGAGCATTACGAGATCGCTGCCTATAAGTCGTTAATACAGCTTGCACAGCAGGCCGGCCTCAGCGACGCGGTGTCGTTGCTCAAGCAGAATCTCAGCGAGGAGCAAGAGACAGCCGCCAAGCTTGAGATTCTTGCAGAAAAGCTAGGCACGCGCGTTTAGCGACACCAATCACATTGACAAACCAATTACGTTGACTGCCGCCGCAGCGGGCCCAGGTACTCTGGTGCACTTGGGCCCGCTGCCAAAGGGGCGGTTCGTCAGGAGGCGGGCTTCATCGGAGCTATCGTGAGGTCGAGCCTCTTCTCGCCGCCGGCCCCCGGAAAGTTCACCGTCGCTTCCAGACCCACCGGCGAGCGCCCGATGTCGATGATCGTGCCGCGGCCCCAGCGCACATGCTCGACCTCCTGGCCAACCCTGAAGCGCGAGGGATCAGTGGCGCCGCGGCGCGGTGGCTGCTTGGCCGCCCGCTTTTCGTACTCCTTAGATTCGATCAGCTGCTCGGGAAGCTCCTTCAGAAAGCGAGACGGAGGGTTGTACTGCAGGGTGCCCCACAGTGTGCGCGACCAGGCGTTGAGTACGTAGAGGCGCTCCATGGCCCGAGTGATACCGACGTAGCACAGCCGCCGCTCTTCCTCGAGCTCCTCAGGCTCGCCCAGCGAACGGATGTGAGGAAAAACGCCCTCCTCCATCCCCAGGATGAACACCGAAGGAAACTCGAGACCCTTGGCGTTGTGCAGGGTCATGAATGTAACCCCTAACTCCTCGCCTTCGGTGAGATCGGTGTCGGTGATGAGGGCGACACGCTCGAGGAAGTCCGCGAGGCTGGGATCTTCGGCGGAGCCCTCGTATTCGATCGCAACACCCTGCAACTCTTTCAGGTTCTCCTGGCGCGACAGCGCTTCAAAGGAGCGTTCGGCGGTGAGCTCCGCCATATAGCCGGAGATGTCCCAGGCCAGCTCGATGATGTCCGACACGGGAACACCCGAATCGCCGGCAGTACGGATCCTTTCGAGCAGCCGGCTCATGGCGAGCGCCCCGCCGGCGGCCTTGCGAGAAATGCCCGGGACCTCCTCCGCTTTACCCAACGCTTCCCCCAAGCCGATGCCCTGATCAGTGGCAAAGGTCGCCAGACGTGTCAATGAAACGGCTCCCAGACCCCGACGCGGCGTCTGTGAGGCCCGCTCCACGGACACCGAATCCAGAGGATTGGCGGCGGCGCGCAACCACGCCAGCAGGTCCTTGATCTCCTTGCGATCATAGAAACCAACTCCGCCCACGACCCGATATGGGACCTCATGTGCGGAGAAGACCTCCTCGAGCACGCGCGACTGTGCATTAGTACGATAGAAGACCGCGATATCCGACAGAGCACTTCCGAGATCGCGCAGCCGCGCCACTTCTGCAGCCACGAAACCGGCTTCATCGTGCTCGTTCTGCGCGTGGTAGCGGGTGATGGGCTCACCCCCGATCGCTTGGGTCCACAGCGACTTGGGTTTGCGCATGAGGTTGTTTTCAATAATGGCGTTGGCAGCCGAAAGAATCGTCTGCGTCGAGCGATAATTCTGCTCGAGCGTGACGACGTGAGCGTCGGTCCAGTCCCGTTCGAAGTCGAGAAGGTTTCTTATCGTGGCACCCCGAAACGCGTAGATCCCCTGATCGGCATCCCCGACGACGAAAATGTTGCGCGATTTTTCCGCCAGCAATGTGGCGAACCGTGCCTGAGCGTGATTCGTGTCCTGGAATTCGTCGACGAGCACGTGATCGAAGCGGCGTTGGTAATGGTCTCGTGCATCCTCGAAGCGGTCGAAGATCTCGACGGTCCTCATGATGAGATCGTCGAAATCGAAGGCCGAAGCCTCCTCCAGCCGCCGTTGGTATTCGCCGTAGACCTCGGCGATCGTTTGTTCCCACTTGTTGGCAGCGAAGTCTCGGTAGATACCGGCGTTGATAAGCCTGTTCTTTGCATCGGAGATGGCCGATGCCACTGCCCGCGGCGGCACGCGCTTGGGATCAATGTTGAGCTCCTTGAGACACAGCTTGATCAAGCGCTCCGAGTCGGACGAGTCGTATATCGAAAAGGAGGATCGGTACCCGAGCCGGGGCGCCTCCCGGCGCAGGATCCGCACGCAGGCAGAATGGAAGGTGGATACCCACATGTTGCTGGCGACAGGACCGATCAAGGACGCCACCCTCCGCTTCATCTCGGCAGCCGCCTTGTTCGTGAACGTAATCGCGATGACCGAGTACGGAGAGGCGCCGTTGAGGATCAAGTAGGCGATGCGATAAGTCAGGACGCGCGTCTTTCCGGAGCCCGCCCCCGCCACGATCAGAACCGGTCCATCGCCGAGCTCGACCGCCTCGCGCTGGACCGGGTTCAAGCTACTGAGAAAGTCGCCACTCATTAGAGGCACCTCCCCGCGAATACGATCGTTTTCCCGGTGCGGAACACTAAGCTTGCGTCCTCAGCTTGGCGACGGCTGCAGTCAAGCTCTGCCTTTCCCCTGAGGTCAGCCCAAGTAGCGCGTAGGCGGCCGCGTAGGTGATCAGGCCGGCGAGCGAGGTGGCTGCAAGGTCGACCAGCCACGCGCCGGAGAGTGCCTTGTGGACGGCCCACGTCACCGCCAGGGCAATCACGGCCGGAGCAAACAAACGAAGGTAGTTGCGGTCGTAGGGCTGAATGTTGACGAAGCGAGCGACCAGTGCAAGCCGCGCCCACTTGGACAGCGCGAACGTCACTGCGTTCGCAACCGCGGCCCCCTCGATCCCGTAGCGCGGCGCCAGCGCGAACGCCAGCCCGAGGTTTAGGGCGAGCGAGGCCCCATAGACGACCAAGTCCCATCCCGTGCGACCGACCATGATCAATACGAAGCCGACGCCGCCGGTGGCGACGTTTACAAACTGCCCCGCGAGCAGGATCAGTAATGCAGTCTCTCCGCCTCCGTAGTCCGGCCCGAAGAGATCAAGCACGGCCCCAGGCGCTACTGCGAGCACGAGGAACACCGGTATGGTCGCGGCAAGGGTCCAGCGAGTGAACGCCTTGAAGAGGCGATCCAAGCGTGCAGTCTCCTTGCGGTTGTGGAGGTCCGCCACGTAAGGACTGAACATGAGACTGACCGATGTCAGGAACAGGACCAGAATCTGTCCGGCTCGCAGCGCCGCGGAGTAGACACCGACCTCGGCATTGGAGACATAGCGAGTGACGACGAACAGATCGGTCCAGAACAGAAGCTGCGAAAACAGGGCGGCGGGAGCCCTCGGGCCCGCGTAACGAAGCAGACGCGCCAGGCCGCCCGGTTCCATCGGGCGCGCCTCCCATGCCCGGCTCTCTTTCCGCCAGGCGTAGTAGGCGGCGACCGAAGCCACGAGCCACGATAGCGAGTAGGCGAGCACGCTTATGGTCGGTGTTTGCGCGACCTGCCATCCGGCGAGAATCAGCAGCACCCACGCAATCGGTTGCCCCGCCCAAAAGATGTACAGGGTGTAGCGCATGATCTTTAGCCCGCGCGTCGCGGACAGCCACACGTTGGCCAATGCTAGGAAAGGCAAGCCCACAGCGGCCGCCTCGACGATGTAGGGATAGTTGTCTGAGATGTGGAACAGCGAGCGCACGAGATCGCCGGCGGCCACCATGACTGCAGCCGCAGCCAGGCTCGCCAACGCTGCAATCGCAGTCGCCCGGGAAACGCCGACCCTGATCCTGTCGCTTCGACCGACTCCGACCTCTACTGCGACATCGCGCAGGACGGCCATATCCATGCCGGCTCTGGTGGCGAACGAAAGCACGAAGGCAGCCTGAGTCATGACGGTGACGACGCCGAATCCCCCAGGGCCAAGCGCCCGGCTCAGCAGGATGTTGGCTGCAAAGGTTGCCAGTGCGGCAATGACGATACCGATGACGTTCTGGCCGGTACCGGAAAGGATGCTGAGATAGTCGCCTCGCTGCTCCGAGGACGAGTTGGAGCGTTTCTTCTCCCCGACCCGCGGGCCTATTCCCACTCGATCGTGCCGGGAGGTTTGGAGGTGATGTCGTAGGCGACCCGGTTCACGCCCGGCACCTCGTTCACGATCCTGTTCGATATGTGTTCCAGCACTTCATACGGAAGCCGCGCCCAGTCGGCGGTCATGGCGTCCTCACTAGTGACGGCGCGCAACACGATTGGGTGGCCGTAAGTGCGCTCATCCCCCATCACCCCTACGGAACCGACGGCCACCAAAACGGCGAATGCCTGCCATAGCGAGCGCCCCAACCCTGCTCTCTTAATTTCTTCGACCACGATATGGTCCGCTGCTCGCACCAGCTCGAGACGCTCGAGGGTCACTTCGCCGATCACGCGCACGGCTAGTCCCGGGCCGGGGAACGGCTGGCGCCACACGATCTCCTCCGGCAACCCGAGCTCCTCACCAACACGGCGGACCTCATCCTTGAAGAGGTTGCGCAGAGGCTCGACCAGGACGAAGGTCATGTCCTCGGGCAAGCCCCCGACGTTGTGGTGGCTTTTGATGCGGGCGGCGACTCTTGTGCCCGATTCGATGACGTCAGGGTACAGGGTGCCTTGAACCAGAAACGAAGCGTCCTCCAACTCGTCTCTCGCGACCTCCTCGAAGACGCGAATAAACGTGCGGCCGATGGTCTTACGCTTGACCTCCGGATCGGTGATGTCGGCCAGTTCATCGAGAAACCGGTCGCCCGCTTTGATATGGATGAGATTCGCCTGCAGGTGGGCGCGAAACGTCTCCTCGACCTGTTCGGCCTCGCCCGCGCGCAGCATTCCATGATCCACGAACACGCATGTGAGCTGATCGCCGACGGCGCGATGCACAAGAGCAGCAGCAACCGACGAGTCGACTCCCCCGGATAGCGCGCACACAACCCGCGCGTCACCGACTGCATTGCGCACCTCCTCGACGGCGCGCTCGATTATCGAGGTCATCGTCCACGAAGGCATCAACCCGCAGCCTTTGAAAAGGAAGTTCTTGAGGAGCTCTGTTCCCTGGGACGTATGGGAGACCTCGGGATGGAACTGGACGCCGAAGAGGCGGCGCAGTGGGTCCTCGAACGAAGCGATTGGTGAACCCTGAGTCGAAGCGACGGTGCGAAAGCCTCTGGGGGGAAGGGTAACGGCGTCGTTGTGGCTCATCCACACGGTTTGGTTCGGTGACAGCTCGGAGAAAAGAGTCGATTCCGACGAGTCGGCGTGAAGCTCGGCGCGCCCGAACTCTCCTCCACCCGTCCGAGCGACCTCGCCGCCGAGCGCCTGTGCCATAAGCTGCTGGCCGTAACAAATACCGAGCACTGGGATCCCCAAAGCGAACAAGCGTTCATCGACCCCGGGAGCGGCGGGCGAGTGAACCGACATGGGCCCTCCGGAAAGGATAATGCCGGCCGGCTGAAGAGCCCTGATCCCATCCATGGAGAGGTCGTGTGGCACGATCTCGGAAAGGACATGGCATTCGCGCACTCGTCGCGCGATCAGCTGCGCATACTGGGCACCGTAGTCGACAACCAGGACCTTTTCCATTACTTATTCAGGCTACCGCGAGCGGGCTTCAACCACCATGCTGAGGCGGTCCTCGTCGGTGTGTGCTCCCTTGTCTTCGAGGCCCGCCTTGCGGCACATGCGGCGCAAGACGCCCGTGAGGTCGTCGGAGACTTCGAGCAGAAGCCAACCCCCCGGCTTGAGCAACCTCGGAGCTTCCTCAATAGCCCGGCGCATGAGCACCAGCCCGTCGTTGGTTTCATCGGACAACGTCGACAGCGGCTCGTGCTCGATGACCTCGGCCGGCAGGTCGTCGATTTCGTCGATCGGCACGTAGGGGACATGCCCGGCGATGAGATCGACCGAGCCCCACAGCCTCTGCGGGAGCGAGTCGTACATGTCGCTGATGATGAAGGAGGCGTTGTCGATTCCAAGCCCCTTGGCGTTGCGGCGTGCCTGCCGGAGCCCTTCGGTCGAGTTGTCGGCGCCCCAGACCTCGGAGCCGGCCAGCTCCGCAGCCAGCGCCAGGGCGATCGGCCCTGCGCCTGTGCAGACGTCCACGATCTTGGGAGCGGGCCGGCGACGCAGTTTCCTCAGGGCCCGGGAGACGGTCAGCTCGGACGAGGGCCGGGGGACGAAGGCCCCCGGCGTCACCTCGAGATCGAGCCCATAGAACTCGATGCGGCCGGTCAAGAAAGGGAGCGGTTCACCGGCCGCTCGCCGGGCGATAAGGGACAGGTAGCGCTCTCGCTGCCTCTTGTTGAGCTCCATTTCCAAATCCAGGTCTTCGGGCTCCGTGTCGAGGATCAGGGCAATCAGCTCTTCGGCTTCCCACTCCAGATCGTGGCCCTCGAAGATATGGGTGGAGTCCTTCAGGACGCGCTCGCCCAGGGTGAGCAGTCGTTCCACGGACCTGGCTTCGGTCACGCAGTGCTCCGCACCGGAAATAGGGTCGGCGCCGAGAGCGTCACTGCGCCCTGGTCGCTAGGCGCGAGCGTACCTGGAAGGTACATGAGCGACATGGAACGACGCGAGCGGGGATGCAGGGGCGCTCGAATGCGACCGGATTTACGGGGAGGTGCACCGAGACGCCGACTTTGGTCAGAAGCAGCACGAGTCCCGATGGCCGCAGGACACGCATCGGTAGTGGGAGGTCTCCGGGTTCATCTCCTGCCCCAAAGGGGGCATACGGTCGAGAGATCGCATGTGGCCTCCTGGGGAGCGGGTTTCTGCCATCCGCCCATTGTGCCGCCTCGGAGGCCTCGGACAACGTCTTTGAGCGCCGGGCATCCCAGGCTCTTTCCCAACCCTAATGTGGCTCTGTGCCACATGGGCACGGATTCCGACCCCCATGAAGCTCAGAGCGACATCGGGACCGCCTCGGGGCGGAGTGAGAGCCGGGTCATATGCGCTCGGGTGTGAGGCTCGGGAGGGGTGAAAAGCGCGGGGTCAGGCGAGCTCGGCGGCGGGGGCCTCCTCTATGTCCGGGATCCCGATCGTGGGCTGCTCGAGCTCCGTGGACAGCACGATCGTCGTGCGGGTGCGGGCCACACCCCGGATCGAGCGGATTCGCCGCAGAAGCCTCTCGATATCCTTGTTCGTGCGGCACCGGACCTTCACCATGTAACAGTCCTCACCCGCGATCCGGTGGAACTCCAGCACGTCGGGCTCTTCGCAGATGCGGGCGACGATGGGATCGTCGGCGGCGAACTCGGTCCCCTCTGACACCGTGATCATGCAGTAAGCCATGTGGCTGCGGTCCATCTTGTCCGCATCGAGCACGGCCGTGTAGCCGGCGATGACACCCCTTAGCTCTAGCTTTCTCACCCTCTCGTGCACCGCGGGGCCCGACAACCCGACCTCCTTGGCAATGGCCGTGTGCGACAGCCGTCCGTCCATCGTCAACAGCTCGAGGATGCGGCGGTCGATACGGTCGAGACCGGCAGCCACCCGGCTACCGGTCTCTCCGTGTTGACCCGAGGCGCCGGGAGCGACGGGGCCGGGGGGGAACCAGCATCGTCGTCGGCGTCGGGTCAAGCTTGTACACCGCCCAACTGATCATCATTTGCACACCTCTCGTCTTTTCGTCTCGTTCACCCGACTGTCCTTAGCGGAGCGCCGGCTGACTTCGGTCGCATGACCGACCAGCGCGACGGCAGCTCCGGCCCAAAGGGCCACGACAACGATCACGATGCCGATCATGGTTGCCGTCCCTTCAACCTGAAGAATATCCAACCGAAACGCATTCTCACCACCTACTTCCAAGGTCTCTGTTGCTGCATTGCTTCAGATTATAGGCGGTAACCTCCGGTCTGTCAAATGAGATATCTAGGCGATTTGGGACCTTGGCAGGATACTTTTATGGTATCGCTCCCCACTTGTCTCCAATTACAAGGTCCTGAGAGGCTGGGACCTCAGAAATGATCTAGCGGGGTAAACGGTGTGAAGGATCGGGACCGTTTCCCGGGTAGTCGATCGCGCGCCGCGCGCTCTGGAGCACGGCTGATGCGGGACCTGGAGTACCTCGGATTCGGGACCAGGCGCACGCTGTGCGCGTTTGATCGCAGACCGAATGATCCCTCTAAGCCCATCTCACGCCCACGGTCGCGCGCTGCAGGCTCTTGGCGTCTGACTTAAGGGCGAGGGGCCGGGGTCTGCGACGGTCGGCTAATTCGAAGGGCGAAGCGGTCCCGAGCCGGCTCATCCATGTCGCTGCCACTTCGGCCCCGGCCCCGGCCTCTCCCACTCCCGTCATCTTCCCGAGAGTCGGAGCCCCCGCCCGAGTCCTCGCCGGCCCCCAGTCTGGCGGTGACCATAAAAATAGTCATAACGACGATCAACACGGCCACGATCAGCGAACCGATCATCTGCGCGGTGTGCGAAGTCTTGCCTCCAGGGGTCCCCATCTCATGGGCCAACGAGGTAGTCGCCGGCCGAGGTCAGCCACGTATCATAAAGAGGGCGAACACGGTGAGTCCAATCACCGGCAAGAAGTGGCCCATGCGGTGCCACCACCTGACGACCACGACTTTGAACGCAAGCACGGCAACCAGCATCGAGCCAGCGGTCGCATGGAAAAAGGCGCGTGTGTCCTCGTCAGACTCGCCGTCGTCGAAGCCGAAGTAGGAGATGCACATGTAAGCTATCAATAGGGTGATGAGGACGATCGTGTCTCCCACCGCCCGGTGGGCCGCAGACGCCGGCATCGATCCCAAGAATGCCAGGCGCAACTTTCCGTAGCCGACGGCCATCAGCAAGACTTGATATATAGCCAGGGTCGCGACGACAGAAGCGAGGACCACCTTGACTTCCTCGACGTTTCCCCGACTCAGCTGCTCGACAAAATCCTCCACCTGGCTCCTTCGCGCGCTTGCTGCGACTTGGGATCAGGGTCATATCATGCTTCCGCTTAGGCCCCCATTCCCACGCCCTGAGCTCGCTGCAGTCCCTTGCCCTCCGACTGGAGGGCAGGGGCTACCATGACCTCGGCCTTCTGGAACTCCTTGAGATTGGCGTATCCGCAAGTGGCGAGGCTGGTTCTGAGGGCCCCGAACAGGTTCATGTGGCCGTCGTTCTCGTGGGCGGGGCCGGTGATGATCTCCTGCAGCGAGCCCAGGGTCCGGGTTCTGACCCGAGCCCCGCGCGGCAGCGACGGGTGGAACGTGGCCATGCCCCAGTGCCACCCTTTGCCGGGGGCCTCGGACGCCTGCGCCAGCGGCGAGCCGATCATTACCGCGTCGGCGCCACAGGCGATCGCCTTTGCGATATCGCCTCCGGTACGCATGCCGCCGTCGGCGATGACATGGCAGTAGCGACCGGTCTCATCGAGGTGGCGGATGCGGGCGCCGGCTGCATCCGCGATGGCAGTGGCCTGGGGGACGCCGACTCCGAGCACTCCCCGAGTGGTGCAGGCCGCCCCCGGACCCACTCCCACGAGCACCCCCACTGCCCCCGTGCGCATGAGGTGGAGGGCCGTCGAATAGGACGCGCACCCACCCACTATGACGGGGAGCTCGTAGGTGGAGATGAAGCGCTTGAGGTTCAGCGGCTCGGTGCGCTCCGAGACGTGCTCTGCCGACACCACGGTGCCCTGGATGACGAGAATGTCGAGCTCGGCCTCGAGAGCGATCTTGTGGTAGCGCTCAACTCGTTGAGGAGTCAAAGACGCGGCCATGACGCAGCCCGACTCCTTGACCTCTCGTATCCGTCTGTAGATCAGCTCCTCCTTGACAGGCTCCTGATAGAGATCCTGCATACGCCCGGTGGCCACGGCGTCGTCGAGCTCAGCTATCTCCGCAAGCACCGATCCGGCGTCCTCGTAGCGAGTCTGAAGGCCCTCGAGGTTGAGGACGGCAAGACCTCCGAGTCGGCCGATCTCGATCGCCGTGGCCACCGAGACGACGCCGTCCATGGCCGAGGCGAGCAGGGGAAGCTCGAAGCGCCACGCGTCGATCTCCCACGAGACGTCGACATCGTCGGGATCGCGCGTCCGCCGGGAGGGAACTATGGCGATGTCGTCGAACCCGTAGGCCCTGCGCCCCGACTTGCCGATACCGATGTCTAGTTCCATTCAAGTCTCCCTTTGTTGTGGCGGCTTCTTATTGATCCCGGTCCGAACGCAGCAAACGACCTGCGAGCGCATCCTCGAGCAACTTCACGTCGGCATCCACCATGAGCTCGACGAGCTGGGGAAAGCTCGTTCTCGGCTCCCATCCAAGGATCCGCTTTGCCTTGGCCGAGTTTCCCCTGAGGAAGTCGACCTCGGCGGGCCGATAATAGCTAGGATCGACCTTGACGTAACGCTCCCAGTCGAGCCCCACGCGCGCGAATGCGAGCTGGGCGAACTCTCTGATCGAGTGCGACCCGCCGGTTGCGATCACGAAATCGTCGGGCTCGTCGTGCTGCAGCATCATCCACATTGCCTCTACGTACTCTGGGGCATACCCCCAGTCCCGGCAGGCATCTAGATTTCCGAGATAGAGCTCGTCCTGCAAGCCAGCCTGGATGCGGGCGACGGCCCGGGTGATCTTGCGAGTCACGAACGTCTCCCCGCGGCGCGGGCTCTCGTGATTCATGAGGATGCCGTTGGTAGCGAAGATCTCGTAGGACTCCCGATAGTTGACAGTCGTCCAGTAGGCAAACATCTTCGCGACTCCATACGGGCTGCGGGGGTGAAATGGCGTGTTTTCGTCCTGCGGTGGTGGGCTCGAGCCGAACATCTCAGACGACGACGCTTGATAGAAGCGGGCGTTGCTGCCTGCCGCTTTCAGGGCCTCGAGGATCCGGATCGTGCCCATCCCGGTGACGTCCGCCGTGTACTCGGGAATATCGAAGCTCACCTTGACGTGGCTCTGAGCCCCGAGGTTGTAGATCTCGTCCGGCTCGAGGTCCCGTATCAGGTGGTTGAGCGAGCCCGAGTCGGTGAGGTCCCCGTAGTGCATGAAGAAGCGCACTCCCGCCTCGTGCGGGTCCCGGTAGATCCCGTCGAGCCGGTGGGTATTGAAGGTCGATGCCCGCCGCAGCA
>JACDAL010000079.1 GCA_013695465.1 Actinomycetota bacterium
CAGGCAGCCGTTCGGTTTGGACTTGCAAGCCTGGACTTTGAGCTTCGATACCGG
Source organism: Actinomycetota bacterium (assembly GCA_013695465.1). Classification (GTDB taxonomy): domain Bacteria; phylum Actinomycetota; class CADDZG01; order CADDZG01; family WHSQ01; genus JACDAL01. The sequence goes on from JACDAL010000079.1 coordinate 55, forward strand.
CACTTCGAGAAGGTGGATCTGGACCGAATCGGGCTCTACGGAAGACGGCTCGTCGCCGACAACGAGGCCGGTAGCCCGCCTGCGGTTGCTGGAGACGTTGCCGTCATCGAAACGATCTGGGATCGCATCGCTCACACGTTGAGCGGTTAGGGCTCTAGGAAGTTCGGCCCTTTCGTCGTAACCCGCGGGGCGCGCAAGTTACGACGAAAGGTCGCGTTCCCTAAAAGAGGTCGTTCCCATCGCAGAATCAGGATGGGCTCTCGAGTTCTACGTTGGCAAACTCGGATTCGAGAAGCGCCTCGACGCCCCCCCTTCGCGACCACCCAGGGGAAAGGCGCCATTGCCCGTGTGCGGCTTGCCGCTGGAGATCGTGTCGAAGCAATGAGCCAAGAGCTGCTTCGCCACCTCGTGACCGATGCCGCGGTTTGCGCCGGTGACCAGGGCGACCCGCTTCATACACGGAAGTTTGGAGCCCATCTGAAGACCCCGGCGTGCCCAATCTGACCGCATCGGTGAGGAGAGCTGCTCTCCTTCACTCGCTGAAAAGCCGTATGACGGCGCCCCGTTGCTGGCCCTTACCCCACCGATGAGGGCGGCTGGCGTGGTCGCGACTAACGCGATTCGCACCTGGGTCCGGCCCATGCTCTGAGGTTAGCTCGGCCAGGCTCATTCCTCGAGTGAGGGGCGTTAAGCTCGCGACCCTCACATACGACGGCTGGCTGGTCGGGAGAGAGATTGTGACCCAATGACGGGAACTTCACAGACGGTCGATGACGGTGCCTACGATCATCTGCACGAGGGAATGACCGTGCCGAAAGCTGAGTTGCCGGCGACCACCGGTGAAACGTTGGATGTCGTGGCTCCCTCGGCGTTCACCGTGATCTTCCTCTACCCGATGACCGGCATCCCCGGACAACCGATGCCTAACGGGTGGCTGGAACTGCCGGGAGCGTTCGGTTGTACCGCTGAGTCGTGTGCCTACCGGGATCTGATCGAAGACTTTGCCCGCTCGGATGCCACCGTCTACGGCATAAGCACCCAGACCTCCTCGGAACAGGCAGAGTTCGCCGAACGCGAGCGCATAAACTATGCGTTGCTAAGCGACTCGGAGCATCGCCTGGTTTACGCCATGCAGCTTCCGCTGCTACAGGTCGACGGCCCCTCACGCATCAAACGAGCAACCCTGATCGTCGACGGCAAGCGGGTCGTGCGCGAGATCATGTATCCGATTCCGGACCCCGCCACCAACGCCCAACAAGCCCTGTCCGCGGTAGAGCGACTGAGCTCCGGATAATCCTGTTACGAGGACATCACGCGGTGGCCGGCAAGGAATGTGCATCCCGATGGTCGATAGTCGGGTGCTTTGACACGGGAGTGAGGAATGACGAAGGGGTCCTCGCGGATGGAGACGGATCGTGTGAGTGCGTGTTCACCTTGCTCCGCAGCGAGAGCCTGAAGCCTGCTGGCCGAGACGGCATCCTCTCCGATGAATAAGTCCAGTGGGTCAGGTCGGCCCACGAGAGAAGTGACTACAAGAAGCAATTGAGATGGACCTGAAGTGTGCGCCGGAAAGCGATGTAGGCTGTAGCCATGGTCGGCCGTAGTCACGTCAAAAGCTGGGTCACCGATTACGAGCGTGCTTGGCGCACTCCGGGAACGGCGGCCATGAGCGGTCTTTTCTCCGACAATGCCACTTATCGGCAAACGCCCTACGGCACTTCCATCGCCGGTCTGGACGCAATTGTTTCCATGTGGGAACAGGAGCGCGAGGGTCCCGATGAGTTGTTTACGATGACAAGCGAGGTTGTCGCCGTCGACGACGACATCGCAGTGGTCCGTGTGCAAGTCGATTACGGCGACCCGGTGACGCAGGAATACCTTGATCTGTGGGTGCTCCGATTCAACGAAGACGGCAGATGTATTGCCTTCGAGGAATGGCCATTCTGGCCGGAGCAAGGCGTGTCCCCCGCTTAGGGCGAGCTCCTCGTTGAAGGCGAGGTCCTGCGTCGCCCGGATACTCGCCGGTAGTTGAGGAGGAACAAATCGATCACGTCCTCGACGTCGGCGTCTGAGCCGATTCGACGGCTCACCCAGCCGGTGTCGGGCAGAACGTGGTGCGGCTCCGCTCGTCCAGAGGAGATGAGTTCGTCGCGCGTCGCCTTGGGGAAGGGGAGATCGGCCAGGTGCTCGCCGTGGATGTGACCCAGCTCGACCCGGCCCAGCCGAAACTCGACACCGCCGTAGCGGTGAGAACGAGTAGTGACGCCATCCCACGCGGTCACCTGTTCCGTAATCTTTCGCGCAGCAGCAGGCATGTCTTCGTCAACCACCAGTGGGGTCCCTCCATTCCGCCGATTAGATTGCGGTTTGGTGCTGAGGCTCGTAGAGCATGACGTCGACGCCGCCCGGTAGAACGAGGGTAGTGGTGATCCCCCAACCCTCATCTTCCAGCTCGCCTTGTACCTGGATCCCCTTGGCGCGCAGCTCCTTCACGGTTGTGGCGATGTCATCGCACATCAGGGTCAGCTGGTGGCGGACGCCGCTCTCGTACGTTGGCCCCTCCGCGGGATGGATTCCGAGCTCTGCCGGGGGGAGAGCGAAGATGAGCCACCCGTCTCCAAGGTCAACATGCTTGAAGCCGAAAACGTCCCGGAAGATGTCGCGCACCGCCTCCGGTTCGGCGGTGTAGAGCAGAGCATGAACGCCCGTGATGGCCACCGCACGATTGTACTATCTCCGAGGCCCGGGGACTGGGTGCGAGACACGGCCCGAGAGTCTTCATGCTCCGTTTCTTGGCGATAGGCCACTACACGAGGGAGGAGCATCACGGATTGGAAGCTGGAATTAGTGGGGATTTCGTTTCGGACGTGGACCGCGCGCGGGTTCTTCTACACCGAGAGGTCGGCTGCGCTGCGGACCATGACCACAGGGTCAGCGATGAGATCCGCTTTGTTCAGTTGACTCCCCGGTTCAGCCTGCTCGATCGCCCTCCGGCCAGTAGCCGACCACTGGAGCCGTGGCGCGCGATGGCCACCACGGCTCCACACGGCCTGGTCTAGGAGATTGTTACGACGTTCGTTGCCTCAGGCCCCTTGGCCCCGGCGCGCGCGTCGAACTCGACCTTCGCGCCCTCGGGCAGACTCTTGTAGCCGTCGCCCGAAATGCTGCTGTGGTGGACGAAAAGATCCTTCGAGTTGTCGTCAGGGGTAATAAAGCCATACCCCTTGGCGTCGTTGAACCACTTCACAGTTCCGGTTGCCATGTAAACACCTCCCCCTATGTGCTCACGAACGAGGTAAGGAAGGCGATGGCGCAACCACACTCACGTTCTAAATTCGAAGCCGCCATCAGTGCTACGAGGCGAGCCTCACAGCAGACTATAACCGATTTGGCTCCGTCTGGTTTGCTACTCCTGCCACAAGCACCCCGGAGACCTTGTCGAAGTGCTCGTCACCGACCTCGCGTCTTCGAGGGTACGGCCTCGAAGATGGCCGCAAGCGTGTCGACCGCCCATTCCGGCCTCGCCGAGACCTCTGCCACCGCGTCCCCTCAGACGAGCGGCCCGACGGACTCATCCCCCGTCGCCAGCTCGAAGACGGCAACGAACGTGTTCATCTCTGCCTTTCCGGCTTAGTTTCCGCTGCCCTTCCAAGACTGGCAATGCCATCGCCAATGGCAGACTGGGACAGCGCGCCGTAGCCGAGAACCAGTGTCGGTGGATCGACTTCACCGTCGTTGCGGTATCGGCTCATTCCATAGACCCTCACCGAGTCCCTTTGAGTCCTCAGGATGAGAGTGGGCTCATCGATTCCTCTCGGCAGCTCGACAACGGCGTGCAAACCCGCCGCTACCCCAGTTACCTGCGCTTGCGGCACGTGATGGTGCAGGGCGGCCAGGAGGGCGGCGCGTCGATCTCCATAGCGGAGCCGCGCACGCCGCAAATGGCGAGTGAACCCACCGGAATCGATCATGTCTGCAAGGGCGAGTTGATCGAGTACAGGGGACCCGAGATCCGCTGCGCGCTTGGCCTCGGCGATGTTTTGGAGGAGTCGGGAAGGGGGGATCATCCAGCCGATCCTCAGCGCAGGAGCAAGGATCTTGCTGGCCGAACCCGTGTATAGCACGCTCTCCGGGGCTAGTCCCTGAAGTGCACTCACGGGTTTGCGGTCGTACCGAAACTCCGCATCGTAGTCATCCTCCACGATGACTCCGTCTCTATGCTCGGCCCACTCGATCAGCGCGCAGCGTCGCTCAGGTGAAAGCACGACGCCGGTAGGAAACTGGTGCGCGGGGGACACGAGGACAGCGCGAGCCGGGGTTTCTTCTAGCGCCTCGACGACGACACCTGACTCGTCTACCGGGATCGGCCAAACCTCGAGGCCTCGTCGCTTCAGCAGCATGCGCTGGTCGTCCTGACACGGATCCTCAACTCCAATGCAGTCGATGCCATATTCGAGCAGAACGTCGCAGGCCAGCGTCAGAGCTTGGGTGAAGCCCGTACAAACGACGACCGCGTCTTCATCAGCCTGTACACCTCGAGCATGAGCGAGATAGCCGGCAAGCTGAGATCGGAGCGTCGGCACGCCCTTCGGGTCCGGATACCCGAAGGCGCTATTGGGCGCGTTCAACGTGACTCTTCTCAGGGCCGCGGCCCATGCCGACCTCGGGAATAGGCCGAGATCGGGCACACCAGGGCGGAAGTCATAACCGACTACTTGCACAGTGGCCTGGGGAGCGAGCTGTCGACGATATTCAACGGGTTTCGAAGCGGTCCGCGTCGCCGAGCCCGCTCGAGTCGTGAGATAGCCTTCCGCCGTCAGTTGCTCGTAGGCCTCGACGACGACCCCGCGCGATACGCCAAGGTCTTGCGCCAGGGCCCTGGTGGAGGGGAGTCTGGTTTCGGGGGGTAGCAGGCCGTCCCGGACGCCGCTCCTCAGGGCCCCTTCGATTTGGTGCCGGAGCGGGCGACCCGATTCCCTTCTCAGCTCGGGGAGGAGATCGGAGGGAGAAGTGGTCCGTTTTCTTGCCATTCGATTGGACTATAACGCCGTACCAATTTCCCCTTACTCTGAAGCCGTCCCAAATCGAACCGTCGCCCGCAAAGAGAGGAGACAGATGGCCGTACCCAGGAGGCCTCCTGCCCCTCCGGCCGAGTTAGACAGGGCAGTTGGTCCGATCTCATCCCGCTTCCAGGGAGTGGGCTCGTTCTGGCTTGGTATCGGCTCAGCGGCCGAAAAAAGACCGGGTGTCAACCTCTCGTGAGGAGAGACGCTCGAGTGGTGCTTGGCGCAACCTCCCCTTTCGCCGCCGCGATCGGTGTCTTCGGCACGATCTATGGTGCCGGCGCCAGCGCCGTCGCCGACCCCGCAACCATCGTCCTCTCCTCATTGGTCGTCTTCTCGGGCGCGGTCCAGTTCGCAGCCGTGGGCCTGCTGCTTACCGGCGCGGGGCCGCTAGCGATTCTACTAACAGCAGCGATGCTCAATAGCCGCAACCTCTTGTTGGGCGCCGCTCTGCGATCGTCGCTTGAAGAACCTAGGCGGAAGCGCGCCTTCCTCGCATGGTGGCTGGTTGACGAGACTGCCGGCCTCACGCTGGCGTCGCCGGCACCTCCTGGGCGAACACTGCTGTTTTCGGGTGCGTTCTGTTACGCGGCGTGGGTAATTGGGACTGCGTTCGGGGTTCTGGGCGCGTCACTCGCCTCTCTCGAAGAGCTCGTCGCGGCGGTCTTCCCTGTGCTGTTTGTCGGACTTGCCGCTCAGTCGACTCGAACACGCGATGGAGTTCTTAGGGTTGCGGCTGCTGCAGTGGTGAGCCTTCTTCTTGCGTTTGCTGTGCCTGAGATACGTAGTGTCATCCCCGCGATCGCAGCGGTTGCGGTGGCAATGCCCGGTGAGAAGGGATGACCATCTGGCTGATCGTCGGGCTGGCCCTGCTTACTTATGCGAGCCGAGCCCTCGCCCTAGTTTTTCTCCCTAAACCTTCTCCTCCTGTGGAAGCTATGCTCCGACGGGTCCCGGGCCCCTTGTTCGCAGGCTTCGCCGCCATCTCTTTGGTCACGAGCTCGGGCGCAGCTACACCTCCCGCAACATTAGCTGCAGTTCTTGCAGCCCTCCTTGTAGCGCGGACAAGATCGCTTCTGATCATCCTTTCCGCCGGCCTTGCCGGCTACTCGGCCGCAGAGGTCATCGGTGCACTCTTTTGACCGCTTGAAGCTATCCCGTTTACAGGAGATGAAAGCCATGTGTCGAGGCACGCGCTCGTCGTGGTTAAACAGTCCAGTACCCGCTGGAGGAGGCGCCGTGCGCTTTGGATGAGGCCAAGGCAGGGAGGTGCAAGTGCAACGTACGGTTAGAAACGGTCTGAACTCGCAGCTAGCGCGTGACGGCTGTCCAATCCAACGGTATTGCCCTCGCTGTCACGAATGAAAGCCGTCCATTCGACTTCACCTGGTTCGCCGAAAGGTTCCCTCGGTGTCGACGAAGATCTCATGGGGCTCGGAGATGATCTCCACGCCGCGACCCCGGAGTTCCTCGATGGCTGTTCGGACATCGTCCACGCGCAGGTACAGGAGTGCACTCGGTGCTGCTGCCTCAAGGAGGAGGCGGACCTGGCCGGCGTCGAAGAAGACTAAGCCGGGCGGGTCGAAATGGGCGAGTAGCTCGCAACCAAGAACATCACGGTGGAACTCGATCACCCGGTCCAAGGTGGTGGCACGTTGCGCGACCTGCATGAGCTCCATCTCAGCTTTCTGGGCAATGGGCCTCGCCAGATATCGATTGGGATTCTTAACATCTTCCATGCGACTTGCGAGTTCGAATCCAGGCCTTGCACTCGTTGTACTCACCTGTCTACGAGCTGGTTGGACCTGGGTAAGACTTGGTTTCGTCGGTCTCGGCCCCCATCGGACCAAAGACCTTAACGTTGTGGGCTGCAACCCCGCAGCCCACCCGGGCTGCCTCCATGGGATCCGCGCCGCCGAGTGTGGCGGCGGTGAAGCCGGCGGCGAATGCGTCCCCTGCGCCGGTGGGATCGACCTCCTCGATCTCGGGAGCAGGCACGCGTCGGATAGAGCCCGTTTTGGCAACGTCCACGCCGTCCCGCCCCAAAGTCGTGCAGATGATGGCACCCCTTTCGAGTAAGGGGCGCGAGTTGAGATCAAGAGACTCGAGCTCACCGGTGCTGGGAAATAGGAAGTCGGCGAGCGATGCGAGACGATGCAACCTCTGAAGCATAGTGGGGGAGGTTGCCCCGGAGCGCACATTTGGGTCGAAGCCGATGGTGCCGCCGGCAGAGCGGACCCTCTCGGCCGCCTGCATCACAGCCACGGCCAGGTCCTCACCGAAGGCCAGCGACGAGCCTGAGATGTGGAGCCACTGGGCTCGCTCGGGGGCATCGCCGAGATCAGCTTCGTCAAGATGAGATGCAGCTCCCGGGTGAAACACGAACCTGCGGCTTCCGTTGCGCTTGTAGGAGACGAAGGCGACGCCCGTCGCCGTTGTTTCCACTACCTTGACCCCCCTCGTATCGACTCCGTCCCTGCGCAGTCGGTCAAGCAGTGCACCGCCGAAGGGATCTCGGCCCACGGTGGCACACAATTTGGTCGGCGTTCCCTGCCGGGCGGCAACGCTTGCGAAGATTGCCGGCGCACCGCTCGGATAGGGACCCAGGAAATCGGACGTCTCATCTAAGGGAAGGTCCGGGCGAGGGCGCATTATCTCGACAATGGCCTCTCCTACTACCAGCAGTTGCCTGTTGCGCATCCTCCGAGCGTAGTGGTGAAGCGCGGTTGGGGAGCGCCAAGTCCGGTTACCCTCGCCACGGACACTCAAGAGCGAGAGGCGGCTCATGCGGCAAGTCGTGTTACAGGCTCCGGGCGAGGTCAAGCTGAGGGATGCGGAGATCCCGGAGCCTGCTAGGGATGAGGTGCGGGTGCGTCCACACACCGTGGGCATCTGCGGCTCCGACCTGCACGCTCTGTCGGGCAGGCATCCGTGGATCGACCTTCCGGTAGTTCCCGGCCACGAGGTCGCCGGGACCGTGGATGCGTTGGGTCCGAGTGCAGGAGACCTGGCAATCGGCGACGAGGTTCTGCTCGAAGCCAATCTGGTCTGCGGCCGCTGTCTCTACTGTGCTATGGGTCGCTACAACCTGTGCGAAGGCTTGAAGGTCGTCGGGTGCCAGACGAGCGGGGGCATGGCCGACGCCTTCGTTGCGCCTGCCGACCGCTTCCACCGGATCCCGGAAGGAGTAACCATGGCGGAAGCCGCTCTTATCGAGCCCCTTTCCACCGTGACTCACGCTCTGAGGATCGTCGGCGGAGTCGGGGGAGCGGTCGTTGCGGTGCTCGGAGCGGGAAGCATCGGGCTGATGTGCGTGCGAGTGGCACGCGCGATGGGGGCCGAGGCAATCGCAGTTACCGATCCTCTCGCATCCAAACGAGAGCGTTCGCTTTCGCTTGGCGCCGAGAGCGCTTTCGATCCCACTCGGAGAGGCACCGTAAAGGAGATCCGTTCCAGCTTGCCCAGGCGCCCCGACGTGGTGTTCGACTGTGTTGCGACCCAGTCTTCCCTCGAGCAAGCCTTCGGACTCGCTTTGAACGGCGGAACTATCGGAGTGATCGGCGTCCCTACCGGGACCGTCGAGATACCCTTACCGCTCCTTCAAGACAAAGAGATTCTGGTCCAAGGCGTGGCAATGTACATCGGAGAGGACGTCCAGCGCGCCACCGAGCTGATCGTCTCTGGCGAGATAACCGCTTCAGGTTTCGTCACATCCAGCTACCCGCTGGACGAGGCACCGATGGCATTCGATGCTGCGAAGGCGGGGGAGCAGGTGAAGGTGCAGCTCACGGTTTAGGCCGCACTTCTTCCCCTCAGCAGCGCTCATCGCTCCTTACGTGGAGAGTCGCCCGATCATTGCCGGAAGACCTTGAAGTAGTCGAACCGCGCGGTCGAGCCGGCGCCACCCAGCGAGACAAGGCCGATTCGGGGCGATGCCTCGGGCGGGAGCGTCCACACACCGCCCCACGTCCAGTGCTCGCCATCGCGGCTCGAAGCAGCGCGAAACTCATGCTCCCGGTTGACCGGATCCCTCTTGTGAGCAATTCGCAACCAGGTAACTCTCGCCGGGGTACCGACCGCCATGGCTCCGTCGGAGAAGTCACCGGCGTACGGCTTCTCCTTGAGGAACTCGGTCTGGCGCGTGTTGAAGACCGCGATGTGGTCAAGCCTCACAAACAGGTCGTCATTCTCGTATGCAATGAGGCCCGCCTGCTGGAAGCTCTTGTCGCTGTAGACGCCGAGGTCGATCGTCAGCTTGGTTTCGACGGTGTAGTTGCCCGCCGGTGCGTCGCGCAATAGGACCGAAGCGGAGTTGTCATCGTGGAAGAGGTCTGCGTCCTGAGTCGGCCAGCGGAACACGCCGTTTTCCAACCTGCCGTCGGGCGAACGCACCCACGTCCAGGCTGAGCCCAGCTCCTTGCCGTTGAACTCGGCGCTGAACGTCGCGTCCACTCGACCGACGACGGGAACGTCGGCGACATCCACTTGGGAGTCGAATAGGCGCGACGCTCCGACGTTGTCCGCGGCAATGCGGGCGGCCTCGGCCACCACGCCGACCGACCCAGCACGCACCGCCGACTCCGGTAGCCGGCGATGTTGCACTGCCACCGGATCATTCAAGCGGGCGTCGGTCACCTCCGCGATCATCTCGGTGCCTCGAAGCTCGATCGCTAGGTTGTGCCACTGGCCGAACCTGAAACTCGCGGGCAGGGGGGTGGTAATTCTTCGGCGGCTGTTACCGTTCACAACCACCTCGCTAGTCAGCTCCCCTGCTGAGCGGTCAATCCACGCGGAAACGTGATTGTCGCTGTCCTTGTAGCTCGCCACGAGGCCTGCCGACCCGCCGTCCCCAAGCCCCAGGAAGCGCAAGTCTGCCTCTGCCCTCACCTGCGCAGGAGCGCTGTCGATACTGGTGAGGTAGGCACGTCTCGTGATGTCGGCCTCTTGGCGAGCGTAGCCAAGCGCCTGTACGCCGTTAGCCACTCTCCACGACCCTCCCTCGGTGTTCCACGAAACAAGCTCCTCTTCGTCGTTGAACTCGCTGCCGGCGTCCCATTGCGTCACCGGAGCGGTTCGCGGGCCCTGCGACGCCCAGTGTCCGCCGCGCACGGTGGGCCAGCCGTCGATCCAGTCGAGCCGGTCTATGAGCATGGGGCGCTCGTTTATCTCGAAGGGCGCCTCCAGATAAGGGTCTCGGCGGTCGATCGCGTGATAGGCGAGCCAGTCTTGCCCGGAGAGGTCCGTAACGATCGAGTTGTGGCCGGTTCCAACCCAGAAGTTTCCGTTTGGCTGGATGACGTTCGTGCCGCCGACGCGCGATTCGATCATCGTGTCGCCGTTGCGGTCTACGAACGGGCCGCGCGGGCCCCGAGAACGGCCGACGAAAACTGAGTACCCCGTCGTCGGGCCGGCGCAGCAATCGCCGTTCGAGGCGAAGAGGTAGTAGTAGCCACCGCGATCGATCACGTACGCGCCCTCGTAGCGGTCGTTGATCGCCACCTGAGTGGGCTTGCCAACGGTCCTAAGCCCATCGCTTGACAGCTCGATGACGTAGATCCCTCCATAGTAGGAGCCGTAGTAGAGGTAGAGGCTGCCGTCGCGCGCAGTGAGCAGATCCGGATCGAACGTCCACATATAGCTGCCGGGCTCTTCGGGATCCTCGCGCGGCCCGACGACGGGCCCTCCTGAGTCCGTCCACGGGCCTGTGGGAGTCGGCGCTGTGGCCACGCCGATGGCGGTATCGAAGTCGTTGTCTGTGACCCTTGTGTCTGTGACCACGTAGTAGAGGTGATAACGGCCGCCGATGTAGGCGATATCGGGCGCCCACATCTCTGGCACCGCCATCCAGGCTGGAGCATTCGATGCATCGAAGGCATCGCCGACATAGGTCCAGTTCACGAGATCGTCCGAACGCGCCATGGGAAGCAAGTGATACCTGCCTCCAGCCCTGAGAGGATCCGAGGTGGCATAGGCGTACCAGTAGCCGTCTTTGCCCTTGATTACTGCCGGATCGGCGAAAGTGTCCGAGAAGGATCTGGACACCGGGTTGACGTATGTGGCCGGTTCCACCGCTCCACTCGGTGTCACCGACCCCAAGACCCCCAGCGCCAGAGCTACGAGCGTGCCGAGTTGCCGACTTGTCTTCGTCATGACCCCCCCTAATTCTACGATGCAACCCTTTAACCATATCCTGGGGTGGGGTTTCGACGCTCAGCTAATGCTGGTTCCCTGCTGGTTGGACGACTACCGGAGAGGAAGAGCCCTTCTACGCGGAGCGATCCTTCGATCTCCGCCGCTTGCTCGCCTTTCTTGATGTGCTGTCGCGGAGATCGACGGCCTCTTTTTTCTCCTCCAGCCTCACCACGTCGGCGGAGGGTCCGATGTTGGGTGGAGGTCCGGTCGAGGCGTCGATGTGCTCGATGCGTGCTACCTGCGAGAGAAGGAGGAATACGTCCAGGGGCGAGCTCACAACCTCAGTGCCGTTCTGATCGTAGACGTACTCGATGCGAAATAGGGTCAAAACCGGGTCGTCGATCGTCTCGGAGGTCGGTCTTGTCCAGCCGTCGATGACGCGACCGCTTTTCATGTGCACCCTCAGATAGCTGTCGACCCCGAAACGCCACTCCTCTTTATCCATCCGCCCCGGAAGCTGCCCCCCGGCATCCCCGGGCCCTCCGGTCCGCCGCCGAGGCGGCAACAATGGGCCCGTCCAGGATGACAGTAGGGCAGTCCACTGCCATCCTGGAGTCTCGAATCTGGCGTGCCACAGCCATGCAGCACCTATGACGGCAAGGAGGCCGATGAGTACCGGCACAGCCCACGGCATCGCGCCCCCGGCTTCGTCCACGGGGTTTGAGGCCGAAGAGCTGGAATCAACAGGCCCCTCGCGAGGTTCCGTCGAAAGAGCAACTGGGATCGCAACGGAAGAATCGACGCCGACTTCGATATCCGATCCCAGGTCGTACACGTACCGGCCGTCGACCACTGCCTCGATAAGTCGATACGAGACCGGCTGTAACTCGACTTCGGTCCCATTCGGCACCGCCCGGCTGGCTAACACCCGGGTCGGTTGGGTCCCGTTGAGGCGGTAGCGATTGTCCCCGTCACTCTCACCGATCGATGCATGGTCGACCCGGCCCGGCTCTATCGCAGTGCCGCTTTGGTCGGCGAATCGGAAGGAAACAGCGCGCGTCGTATCGAAACCCGCTTCGAGCAATGTGAATGAGCCCACCTCGAGCGGGCGCGAGGAGACGCGTTCGCCTCCCGTCCATACAGAAAAGGAGTGAGATGTGCCCCCGACCTCGACCCTGGGTGACAAGACTGCGAGCTCATAGATTCCCGGCTCGGCAACAGTCGTCACGGCAAGCCCATGCTGATTGGCGACGAACTCGGTCCCGTCCAAGGCGAAGCGGGCCCCCGGAACCTGAGGCCGAGTCTGGACCATCACGGGGATGGAGAGTTCCTGAGCACTTGCCCTAGCTCCGAAACCGAGCAGTGTCGCGGTCGCCACGAATGCAGCGAGAACCCACGCGGTCAGCGGTCGCTGACCACGTATTCGGCACGGCGATGCGAAGGTGTTCATAGCTATAGCGTTACCGCTGCCCCTGATGTGGCGGCTTTGGCACCCTTGAGATATGGCTCTATCGCCTTTAGAACCGTGGCTTTGTCTGTCGGCTCGTTAACTGCGCCGACGTACACGCCCCCCTCGGGCTCGCGGCCGAGCAGCTGGGCGACAATAGCCGCGTGGCGCTCCTCCACCCCGTATATCCCTGCGGCAGCCTGCAGAATCTCCTTGTTCTGAATCGCGGGAGCGGCCCCGAGGTAAGCGCGTGCGAACAGGTTCTCGAATCGAAGAGCGAACTCTAGGAACGTGGACTGGCTCGTCAGCGCCTTTCCGTAGTCGAGTCCGGGTGCCTGCACCGGGGAGCCCCCGAGGTTCTGGATAGTTTGAGTGATAGCTGCGATGTGTCCGTCCTCGTCGTCACCGATTGACTGAATGTAGCGGGCCCCCTTGCCCGACATCTGCACCTTGCCCCTGCGGTAGAACTCCGACAGGAAGTACTCGGCAACCAGCGCGTAGTTGAGGATGTCGATATCGCTGCCATAACCGGGGCTCTGGGCCCAAGCGGGAGCCGATTGCAAGACAACGGCGCCCGGCACGGCAACCAGAGTTCCCTTGACGAAGCTTCTGCGATCCATGTGCGCCCCTTTATCCACGGATGAATTTTCCGGCCGTCTGCAAGACCTGGTTCCTGGAAGCCTGCTTCTCGAGAGGGCGGGGGAACGGGTTCTGGCCCGTGAGGTCGGCGAGGATTGCGGCGTGACGTGATTCCGTGCCTGCAATCGTGGCTGCCGCGGCGAGCAGTTCGCCATTCTGGAAGTTCGTCACCTGACCGTGATAGGCGGTTACGCCGAGAGCCTCGAACGTGTACGCCGCTTGCAGAAACTTGTCCCTGCTGCCAAAGGTCCCGCTCGGGTAGTTGAAACTCGGCTGCTCGACCGGAGTCCCGCCGAGCTTCTCAACAGTCGAGGTGATTAGCGAGACGTGCGCTCGTTCGTGGGCTCCGATGGGCTCGACCAGGGCAAGGTCCCTGCCCGACAGCCTGTCGGCTCCGAGGCCCCTTTCGTAGAAGTCCGCCTCGAGATACTCGAGTGTTAGGACGTAATTGAGAATGTCGATATCATCATCCTCGGTCTGAGCCGCGACGTAGCCACTCCGGAGCAGCACGGTGAGAGTGCTACCGACGCCGATTATGCCCGCCCATTTTAGGAAGGTGCGGCGATCTCGATCACTAGAAAACTCGATTACGGGCTCTCCATCGAACAGCTGGCCGGCGGCCATAGGCTCGGGTCCTTTCCTTAGTCCGACTTGGTTGCTCCAGGGCGCGGTGCCCTGGCCTGTACGACGATGCGGTGGCTGCGAGATCCTTTTGGGGTACATGCAAAGAGGGTGATCATGCGCACCCCTGGGTGCTCCGGCTGGTCGAGCACGAAGTCGGCGTAGGCCGCTTCGGGAACGATGGTGGTTCGGAAGACTTTGAACACGGTGTGGCGCCGGCCCTGGATCGTCGTTTGGATCCGGTCGCCCTGGTCGAGAAGGTCGAGGTCCCGAAAAGGATGGGTGTAGGTCGTACGGTGGCCTGCGAAAACCGCGTTACCCGCCTCGCCGGGAAACGGCGTCGCAGGCCAAAGCCCCGGACCGAGTTGGACAATGTCATCGTGGGTGCCGAGCCGATAGGGAGCGTCGATATCGATCGCGGGGATGGTGATGCGGCCTACCGGCACATTTCTCTTTTGACCCGGCTTAACCCATACGCCCCTTTTGTGGGTGTAAGAGGACTTTGAGCTGAGGTGATCATGCACTCGTTTTTCAGAGGGCCGACTTTGGTTGCGAGTCAGGCCGCTTTCTTCATTGTTCGACTGTCCACGGTGTGGGCCCACCGACTCGGCTGGCTCAAACATAAGCATCACGATGAGTGCAATTGCCGTTACGATCGATAATGTCCTTGCTGTAACTACCAGCAACTTGCTGTTCGTAAGAAGCGCCCCACTTCGAACGAGCGCCGTTGAGAGCGCTCTGAGCCACCTGACGTCGGCTTACCCCTCATCGCTAACCTCCGACCGGTGGGCCCCTACCCGGTCGAAGGAGATAATTCGATGAGGTGATGAGTAGGCTACCCTGACGGACGTATCAAATTGCAGCCGTGGCACTCGTGACTACCTCGAGACGCTCGCGAGCAGCCCTCTAGTGTTTCCTACGACGAGATGCAGTCGCAGCCACACGACTACAAGGTGCTATCGGCGGAGGAAGAGCAGATCTGGAACGAACTCTTCCAGTCGGGGTTCGGGCTAGAGTCTCGGCGCCACTTCCGTACCCACAGCGCTCCTGAGAATCGATACTCAGAGGTTTCGGGCGGCGAGGAAAGCATCGATGGCGTCGCCGACTCGCTGCGGCGCCTCCAAGTTGGGCAGGTGCGCGGCCCCCTCCACTATCTTCACGGCCGAGTCTGGGAGCCCTTCGGCGATCCGATTCCCTATCAGGGAGATGTCCGGAACGTCGAGATCTCCCCACATCACGAGCGTGGGAACGGCGATCTCACCAAGCCGCTCCGCAACCGGCGGTCTGATCTCGTTCTCATCGGAGAGGCCGTCGCCGGCGGCCAGCAGGACCTCGAACGAGTCCCGCAGCATGACGTCAACGCGAGCCCGGACGTCGGAATCGACCTCGTGCGGGTCACGCTGCGGACCGTCTACCCACGTACGAAGGTTGAGCTCGACGAGCTCATCGAGGGCCGCGCTCTCGAACAGCTCGTCCTCCTTCTCTCCGTAGCGACGGATGTCTTCGGACCACTCGTAGTCGCGCAGAGCGGAGGCGATGAGTACGAGGCCTGAGACGCGGTCGGGCGCGGTCACGCACACCTCGAGGGCGATACGCCCCCCCAGCGAGCACCCGATCAGCGTGACATGTTCAATCCCCGCCGCGTCCAACACCGCCCCGGCGTCTCTGCAGTGCAGGAACGGGCGCGTGTGGGCGGACGAGCGCCCAAAACCACGGGCGTCGAAGCGAGCCACCAAGTGATCGCGGGAAAAGCGATCGAACTCCGCGTCCCACATGCGCCCATCGGCGATTCCGGCATGGAGGAACAAGAGGGCCGGGCCGCTCCCGGCCACCTCATAGAACAGTCGGTCCCCATCGATATCGACGTAGTCTCGGCGGATATGCATGGCGGCCACCGTACCGCTACAAGGAACGACCGCCGGCATCCGAGAGCGCGGTCTACGCTGATGATCCTCTGGATCCGGCTCGTGCAGGAGGCTGCCGTGGAGCTCTCACAGGTGATTCATCGACGCCGCATGGTGCGGCAGTTCGCGTCCACCCCCCTCCCCGAAACGGTGCTGAAGCGTGTTCTCGCGAGCGCCCTCCACGCCCCCTCGGCCGGTTTCGCCCAGGGTACGGAGCTCGTCGTGCTGGATCGACCAGATCAGATCACCGAGTTCTGGCGGATCACCGATCCCTGGGCGCGCAAGAGACCGATCCCTGGGTGCGATCCTCCCGTGATCGTCGTGCCTTTGGCCGACAAGGGTGCTTACCTACGCCGCTACTCCGAACCCGACAAGCAGGGTCTGGGCATGGACGTGGTCGAGGGGTGGCCTGTGCCGTACTGGGACCTTGATTCCGCAATGGCAGTCATGTTGATGCTATTGAGCGCCGTCGACGAGGATCTAGGAGCTTGGTACTTCGGCATCTTTCACGGCGAGGCCGAGCTTCTGCGGTGGTTGAGGGTGCCCGACGGCTGTCGTCCCATCGGGGCCGTCGCCCTGGGTTACCCGTCCACATCGGAGCGGGCGCGCGGGTCGGCACTTTCTCGTAAGCGACGGGATCTCGAGGAAGTCGTCCATCGCGGCGGCTGGTCTCGCTGAAGCCGTCTCTCAGGAGAGCAGGGACGCGATGCGGCGGCGCAGTGGATCGTCGGGCCATGGCCCCGAGCCCGCTGCAGCGTTACCCCGCGCGTGCTCGACCTTTGAGGTCGCCGGGATCGCCACGTGAATGCGAGCATCAGACAGGCACCACTTCAAGAGAGCGTCCGCTCGCGAGATAAAGCCGAGCATTCTCAAATCGTCGGGTAGGGGTCCGGCCACTAGCGATCCAGCTCCCAGGGGGCGCATGGCAATTACACCGAGCCCGAGTTCCTGGGCAAGAGGAAGTATGCGCTGCTCCGCGTCTCGCTCTACAGGATTGTATGGAATCTGAATGGCCTGAACGCGCCCAGAGCGCATGACCTTCTCCAGCTCGTCGAAGGCGCTCGGGTTGTAGTGAGTGGCTCCCAAGAGACCGATGCGCCCTCGTTCCTGCTCCTCCTCCATCCAGTCAAGGTGTGAACGCCAGGCGACGAGATTGTGCACCTGCTCGATATCTACGCGGTCGTCAAAGAAGCCCATCTGGGATTCGAACTGCACGCGAGCCTGCTCGGCGGAGTTGGCCCAGATCTTTGTGGCCACTATTGTGTCGTCGCGCTCGCCAGAGATTGCTTTGCCCAGTGTCTGCTCGGCCCGGCCGTACATCGGCGACGAATCCACCATCCTCGTGCCCGCCTCGAAGGAAGCACTCACGACATCGTCGGCCGTCTCTTGACGCTCGAGCCCTATGTCGAAGACCTGCCAGGTGCCGAGTCCGATCACCGGCACCCCGAGCCCCGTAGCTCCAAACGCTCTCGACTCCATAGCCGGCGTCAGCAGCTCCCGAGGGTCAACGACTGGCGAGACATCTAGCTCATTCCTGTTGCGCGCAGGGTGATGTTGATCCTGCCGCGCTCGAGGCCAGTTGCCGGGTCGGCCGTCCCCGGGACGGTTTTGATCACCCCATGATAGGCGAACCGTGATGGGCCGCCGAACACGCACATGTCGCCCAAGGCGAGCTCGATATCGGTGTACGGCCGGCTGCGGGTCTGGGTGTTTCCGAAGCGGAAACGCAGCTGTTCCCGATGCTGAGGGACACGCCGGGATCGTCGGTTCTCTCGTCCTTGTCCCGATGCATGCCCATGCGAGCGTGCTCATCGTAGAAGTTGATGAGCACGACATCGGGTGAGTAGGCGCGGGACGCGGGCGTGTCACCGGAGGCATCGATCAGCGCCCTTCGGCCCAAGTCGACCATTCACTGAGGAAACTCTGCCACCTGTGCGCCCTCGTCGTCGGTTCGGGTATACCTGTAAGGCTGCCAGTGCCAGCCCGGGCACACCATCTTGACCGACATCTGGTGACCACTCGGGAGTATGACGGCGCGCATCGGCACCGGTGCGACAGCCCAGGCGCGACACGCTTCGACGATCCTGCGCTGCTTTTCAAGCGCCAGCCAGTCGGGCACGTGTACTGCCCCGGGTGCGATCTCGTCACGCTCTCGAGCAATGAGTCTCATCATCATTCTGCCTCCTTCCCCGCCAGGTACTCCTTGGGCAGGCGGACGGCGAACGGCGTCATGCGGCGTCGTGGAAAACCAGTCCGAGCGTGTGTCGAACGCCTGAGCGCACCTCGGAGACACCATGACGCATTGGTCCCTGGGCCCATCCACGTTTGGACTCGACGGGTCGCTCTCGCGTCGTGAAGATGAGCGCGTGGCCTTGCTCGACAACGCGTGAGATGCCTCGTGACTGAGCACGCGGACGCTGCTCGACCATGAGAAACTCACCGCCGGTGTGGTCCACACCCGGCTCGTTCAGCCCGATTACCACCTGCAGTGGGAATACAAGATCTCCATAGAGATCTCGATGCAGTGCGTTCCAGTCTCCGCTCTGGTAGCGCAGCAGGATGGGAGTAGGTTTCGTCTGGCCGGCCTCGTGGCACATCTCCAGCCACCGCTCGAGAGTGGCCGGCCACGGCGCGGGCTTGTCGAGCTTCTCCGCCCAATCTCGGGCGATCGGGAGCAGGTGCGGGTAGAAAGCCCGGCGCAGCTCCGCCACCAATTCGGGCAGCGGGTTGTCGAAGTACCGGTACTGCCCCGACCCAAAGCGGTAGCGTGCCATATCTATCGTGGACCGAAAGTGGGCGACCTGGTCGTACAGCTCGGCGAGGCTCTTGGATTCGGATCTGTGTAAGATTTGCGACGTCATAGCAAACCCGTGAATATTGATCTCCTTCACGATGGCGGGCCAGTCGACCCGGTCCACGCGAGCGGTGGAACTCGACTGGTTTTTGGTCGCAGTGCTCATGCTGATGCCTCCAAAGTTAGTAGAATCTTCTTTATGTCGCTGCCGCCGGCATACCGGCCGATGGTTCCATCCGATCGGACGACCCGATGGCAGGGCACGACGACGGGAATCGGGTTGGTTGCGCACGCCGAGCCCGCGGCGCGCACGGCCTTGGGGTTACCTGCAGCAGCAGCTACCCACGCATACGTAGCGGTCTTCCCGTAGCCAATTCCCAACAGTTGTAAGAGCACTTCGCGCCGGAAACCGCGCGAGAGTCTGAGGTCGAGCGGCACTTCGAACGCCACACGCCCGCCGGCGAAGTACTCATCGATCTCGCGTGCGGCCGCGTCTAGCCGGGCAGGGGCGTTCAGGACCCGGGGGCTGATGCTTTGAGCGAGGGTCGCCAGCACCGAGTCGTGGTCTTCGCTGGCGTATGCAACCCGGACAAGGCCCTGGTCGGTGGCGGCGAGGAGCAGCGAGCCCACGGGTGTGTCGATAGAGCGATAGGCAACGTCGAGAATCCCCTCGGCTTCTGCCGCCGCTACCAACCTATCGTGCAGTCGTTCTTGTGCAGCCGAGTCGTCGTAGAAAAGCCGGTCGACGATGGCCGGCCCCTTAACTCTGTTGTCTTCAGTGGTGTTCATCAGACTCCCTTGTAGATAGCTCGGAACTTTTTGATGCCGTCGGCTGCTGCCCTTCTGGCCGCGGCTTCGCTATTGCCGAGAATCTTGGCAACCTGCGCATATGGCAGACCGGCGAGGTAGTGATACGCAACTGCTTCGCGTTGTTTGTCCGGGAGTTCTCGCAGGGCTTCCCAGAGCTCGGTTTCCTGCGAGCCGGGCAGGTCTTGCGCTGGTGCCGGCTCTTCGGGAGGTTGCGCTACGGGAACCGGGTTGCGCCCACGCGCGCGGTGCTGGTCGATCGCCTTTCGCTTGGCGATCGTGACCAGCCACGCCTCGATGTTGCTGCCCGGCCCAAGATCGGGATAGGCTCGCAGGGCCGCAAGAAATGTCTCCGACCAAGCGTCGTCGGCATCGTTGGGTCCGAGGACTGCGCGGCATACCCGCAGGATGGTAGGCCCGTGGTCGGCAACGATCTGCTCAAAGGGCTTCACGTCAGAACAGGTAATCGCCCAAAGCCACGGTCGTGAGATCTAAGCGTGAAAGAGGGTCGCGGCACGGTCTTCGGCAGGCGTCTCTAGATCCAACAGATAACGCTTGCGTTCGAGCCCGCCGGCGTATCCCGTGAGGGAGCCGTCGCTGCCGACGACTCGGTGGCAGGGGACGATGATCGAGATCGGATTGCGAGCGTTGGCAAGGCCGACGGCTCGTGCCAGCGCCGGGTCACCCAGATCGCGGGCGATGTCGCCGTAGGAGCGAGTCTTCCCATACGGGATCTGCCGCAATAGCGCCCACACTCGCCGCTGAAAGTTATCCCCGTGCGCTGCCGTGGTGACAGTGAACTCCATGCGAGCTCCACCGAAATACTCTCCCAGCTCCTCGCCGGTCTGTTCGAAATCTGCTGATGTTCGCTTTCCGAGCCCAGTTCCTATCGGGGCGCGTCCGTCTCTCATGTAGAGGCCACTCAACATTCCGTCGGTGTTCACGAGCGTGAGATCGCCTATTGGCGACTCGGTGCGAGTGTGAGTCTGCATGTCTATTCCTTCCCTAGGACCATCCGAGTCATCATCTGTCCGGTAAACGCCTGGTGAGCGGCATTCGTGAGGTCCTGGAAGGTATTCCTGTCCAAATGGACGATAGGTGCGTGGCTAAGTACGTCTGAGGTACATGACATTGCCCGCCGCCATTACACCCCGCGGGACCGCCTGAAGGCTCCCGTCTATGACATCGGCGATCTGTAGTTTGTACGACTTGAAGAGGTCCTTCTGGTCTGCTTCGTACCAAACGAACGCCTTTCGATACTTATCGTTAGGCTCATCGTCGGCTCCGGCCCACTTTCGAAACCTTTCGTTCGCCGCATCCCCGTCTCATTCCCGCTCTCGATCGGCCATGGGAAGGTCTTGGAAAGTCACTAGCGACATTGTTGACCCCTCCTTCTTTGAGATCCGATGACGCGCGCCCACTCCTGACCCAGGGGTGGACCAGCAATCCGGCTACTTGCGCGTCACCTCCTGGAGCCTTCCGGATTCGACGTCGTAGATGGCTCCCCCGACGGGGATGTCGTTGGGGATGAGGGATGAGCCGCGCAGGATGTTGACATCGTCGACGACGCTTTGCTCCAGATCTGAGAAGGGGAGGAAGTCCCAGTTGCTGGCATCGGATCCGAGGTCTTCGTTATCTTGGCGACGAGCTGCTCGTTCGAGAAGGTCAACATTCCGCAGTCCGTGTGGTGAATGACAATGATTTCGTCGGTTCCGAGCAGGCGTTGGGAGATAACGAGTGAGCGGACGGCGTCGTCAGAGGCACGGCCCCCGGCGTTTCGGATGACGTGCGCGTCGCCGAAGTCGAGCCCGCAGAACTGCTCGGGGTGAAGCCGGGCATCCATGCAGGTAAGGATGGCGACGGCGCGAGCGGGGGGCATCGGCAAGCCTCCCTTGGCGAATGACGACGCGAACTGCTTGTTCGCGGCGACGACCTCATCGAACTTAGCCACAAGAACCTCCTCCATTAGCCTGTTAACACTGGAACAATAGTACATAGGCAGGGAGTGGGCGTGAGCGTCCGATTCGGCAACCTCGAGCCCCGACCACCCGTGAGGTGCTGGGAGCCACAGAAGTCAGCCCCGGGCCGAGTTCTCCTGGCGGCGGCTGCCGTGAGGTCGTCGGTTACTCGGTGGGGGCCGGACACCTCATCCTTTGCTGGGGAGCGTGCCAATCCTGTTGGCGTCCGACCTTGCCTTCCAAGCTGCGCACTCTCGGCTGACCTTCATGGTCTCTACGGCATCCGAATCCCAACCGAGAGAGAGAGAGTGTGTGACGGAGATCTGGCACAATCTGACGTCATGAACTTGACGCAGCGTCGCCGACTGCGGATGGAGGCTTCGAGCCAGGACGCCTCCGTCACGCCGCTCGAGCTCTTTTTCGACCTGGTCTTTGTTTTCGGGCTCACGCAGGTGACCTCTCTCATGGCGGATGACCTGACCGTGAGCGGCCTCATCCGTGGGCTGCTTGTCCTTGGTCTGCTGTGGTGGAGCTGGACCGGGTATGCCTGGCTGGCCAATGTGGTGCGCGCTGATGAGGGGGCCGCCAGGATCGCCATGCTGGCCGCGATGGCTGCCATGTTCGTGCTAGCCCTGTCGATTCCGGAGGCCTTCAACGACGAGCCGGGCGGACTGAACGGGCCGATGGTGGTGGGGGTGTGCTACTTCGCCTTTCGGGCGCTGCATCTGGTGCTGTTCTGGATCATCGCGGGGGACGACGAGGGGCTGCGACGCCAACTGGTGCGCTTCACCCCGTCGGTGATCGGGGGAACGGCTCTGCTCCTCGTGGCTTCGGGGCTGGAGGGTTCGGCGAAGACCGTGCTGTGGAGTGTGGCCTTGTTGGTGGACTACGGCGGAACGCTCCTTGCCGGGGCTTCAGGATGGCGGCTGCGCTCGGCAAGGCACTTCGCCGAGCGTCACGGTCTCATCGTGATCGTGGCACTCGGCGAGTCGATCGTGGCAGTCGGCGTCGGCGTGGCCGGGTTGGCGATCTCATGGCCGATCGTGGTTGCAGCAGTGGTGGGCTTGGCGTTGGCGGCAGGGATGTGGTGGATGTACTTCGACATCACGTCCCTAGTGGCCGAGCGGGCGCTTGCCGATGAACTGGACGGCGATCGGCCACGCTTAGCGCGGGACGCCTATAGCTTTCTGCATCTGCCCTTGATCACGGGGGTGGTACTGCTTGCGTTGGGGATGAAGAAGCTGCTTGAGAACGTCGGTGACACCGAGCATCACGATCTCGCCGATCCACTTACGGGGATCGGCCTCTATGCGCTCTACGGAGGCGTATCGCTCTACCTGGTTTCGCACGCTGCATTCAAGCTGCGCGCTACTCATATCCTGAGCGTCCAGCGTCTTGTGGCTGCGGCTATGGTGCTCGCGCTTCTCCCGCTGGGAGCTCAGCTGCCCGCCTTGGGTGCGCTCGTTGTTCTTACCGCAGTGGTCGTTGGGCTTGTGGCCTTTGAAGCGATTCGCTTTGCCGAGGATCGGGAGCGGATCCGGCACGAAGGCATGCCGCGCGACTCGGTCCAAGCCGTAGAACAGTCCTAGGGGTCCGAGTGCGGGGGGGGACGATGTGACTGGTTCGCCGGCCGGGCTAACACTCTTAGTCGATGCGGCGAGCCTGATCTATCGGGCCTTGTTCTCGACTCCGGATACCGTTACGGCCAAGGATGGAAGCCCAATCAACGCAGCCCATGGATTTCTCGGGATGCTCGCCCGGCTCATTGTGGATCACAATCCGGACTTCGTCTGTTGTGCAACCGATGAGGACTGGCGACCTCAATGGCGAGTAGAGTTGATCGATTCCTACAAGGCCGTCCGGGCAGACTCAGGCAGTGCCCAGGAAAAAGCGGAGGAGCTGTTGGCCCCTCAGATGCCGGTGTTGTTCGAAATCTTGGAGGGATGCGGGATCGCCGTGGTGGGGCATCCCGGATGCGAAGCCGAGGACGTCATCGGCACGCTTGCGGAGATAGCCCCCGGTCGCGTCGCTATCGTTTCCGGCGACCGGGATCTTTTCCAGCTCGTGCGAGATCCCAAAGTGTTCGTTCTCTATCCGCGCCGTGGTGTCAGCAAGATGGATGAGGTGAACGAGGACTACATCGAAGCCCGATACGGAATTCCCGGTCGCGCCTATCTCGACTATGCAGTGCTACGCGGCGATCCTTCCGACGGTCTTCCCGGAGTGAGAGGCATTGGCGAGAAGCTGGCGAGCTCGCTGGTGGCGCGTTACGGAAGCCTCGACGGGATCCTGGAAGCAGCGACCTCCTCGAACCCGGGGGTGGTTATCGGAAAGGTCAGGCGGGACATCGACTATGTCAGGCGAGCCGCGCAGGTCGCCACCATCCCCACCGATCTTCCGCTCCCCGACGCGGACCTTGCCCGGCCCCGACAAGGCCCGGACGCCTCGCTCTACGCGGTGGCGGAGCAAGCAGGGCTCGAAGGGGCGCTGCGTCGCCTGGTCGAAGCCATGACGGGATAGGTCTCATGCAGTGCTCACCGGCCGCTTGCCCCCAGAGTCCGAGCGCGTGAGCCGTGGAGAGTCGACGCCGATCATCTCCCACAGCCCAAGGAGATGCCACTGTCGTTGCGATCAAGGCTCCAGAGGTCTCGGAACTGGGATTCAATCGTCGCTCTCGTACTTCCAGTTACGCTCGCTTCTCGCGCCTGATCCCAGGGCGCAAGTGATGCTCTCGGTGCAGGCCGTATTTTCCGGCGCGGAACTCTAAGGAGGACACATGACTGGCAGGCCCACCGTTGTTGCGTTCGATGTCAACGAGACGCTGTCCGACATGGAGCCGCTGCGGGCACGGTTCGTCGGCATCGGCGCACCGGGGCATCTGCTGGAGCCATGGTTCGCGGCCACACTGCGAGATGGCTTCGCGCTGACCCTGGCGGGTGGTTACGCCGCCTTCTCGGACGTAGCAGCAGCCTCGCTGCGGATGGCGTTGTCGGGCATCGACGATCTCCGGCGCGACCTGGAGGACGC